>JAZRHX010000077.1:0-3512 GCA_045644985.1 Clostridia bacterium
TCTGCTACGACGGAAGCTACGGCAGAGGCGACCGCCACGCCAACCCCTGCGCCGGCGACAGAGGGTCCGGAGGAAATTGGAGAAAAACTGCGTGATGCTTCTTATTTAAATCAATATTTGATCACCCACTATCAAAATACAGCGGAGATTACGCCGGAGCAGATTGTCCCTTATTTGTATATGAACGTAGGCACTGCTGAGGAAATCGAATGGGGCGAGAAGATTTCTGCGGAGAAGCTTTATGCATATGCACGGATTTCTTTTGTGATGGACGAGGCCATGGTCAATGCTTTGAAGGCTAGCCGTTTCTATAATGAGGAAGATGATATGTATGACTTGATTGGCGAAGAGTACTCCAACTCCGTCCACAATACAGAAGTACGGGCTTACGATGATTTGGGCAATAATGAGTATGTTTTATATATTAAATACGGTGCTTGGAATTCCGATCCGACCAGCGACGGATTCTCCAATTTCTCTTATTGGAAGGCACGGGTAAGATACCAACCGGATGTTCAAATTGGCGACTACAAGTTGTTCTATTATTCTTTTGAGAAGATTGATTCTATTCCGGACACAGCAATTTCTACGGGATTTGCAGTTATCGAATAAGTAATTGACTTAGATCATAAGGCTCGTCAATCAACACGTAGGGTACGTGATATTGGCGGGCTTTCTCCATATAACGGGCATTGTCAGTGAGGGCATCTTCTAAGGTGAAGTCGTCGTACAGACGTTGCTCAATGACATTCTCGTAGTGTTTGATTTCTGTAAAATGCTTTTGAATATAGTCCCGACTCATCACTAAACAGTGGAACTGGATATGGTCGCGGTATTCAGGGTCAAAGTCTTGGACCCAGTTGAAGGGAATATAACAACCCTCTATAATCATGTTTTGCTTGTTCTCGATGGCGGTCTTGATCATTTCCCGGACAATGGGCCACAGGTATGCAGTCAAATCTTCATCGGCGCTGGTGGGGGTGAGGGGTGTGTTTCCGCTACGAATTAAGCCCATTTTCAAATGGTCAATGGAAAAATAGGGATATTGATACTGCTCCATCATTTTCTGCGCCAATAACGTCTTGCCTGTATGGGAAGCACCGGTAATAAGAATAATCATAGGACCTGTCCTTTACTTGGTAATCGAGTTGATTATATCCTATTTTTTGTGTGTTTTCAAATTTCGCTGGTAAAATTTCTTCAGAGACGACTTGGAGTATGTATTTGTGAGGGGGCACCTTCTTGAATTTCTACAGATTTCCCGCTATAATCATTTCATAATATTTTACCGAAGGGAGCTCTTGTGTGAAACTTCTGCTTCAAGCTATCGTTAAATACCTCGCAGGCCTTGTCTTGGTGGGGGCTCTTCTGTTCTTGCCGGCAGGTACGATTCGATATGCAAACGGTTGGCTTTTTATGGGTCTGCTTTTTGTTCCTATGCTTATTTTGGGCATTGTACTTTTTGTCCAATCTCCGGACCTTTTGGCAAAACGCTTAAACACTAAAGAAAAACAAGACACGCAGAAATGGGTGGTGGGTCTATCAGGGCTCATTTTCCTTGCAGGCTTCCTTGTGGCAGGTTTAGACTTCCGTTTTAGCTGGTCTTCCGTGCCTACGTGGGCGGTGATTCTCGCCTCCGTGATTTTGCTTGTGTCCTATGCACTCTACGGGGAAGTGATGCGGGAAAATGCTTATTTGTCCAGAACAATAGAAGTGACTCAAGGGCAGCAGGTGGTGGACACCGGCTTATATGGCATTGTCCGTCATCCTATGTATGCGGTAACCCTATGGCTTTTCCTGTCCATTCCTGTGGTGCTGGGGTCTTGGTGGGCGCTACTTTGTTTCACGTTCTACGTACCTCTAATCAGCGTGCGAATCATAAATGAAGAGAAAGTCTTGGAACGAGACTTGAAAGGATATAAGGATTATATGACGCGTGTGCGCTATCGCATAGTACCGTTTGTGTGGTGAGTTTATTGATTCACGATTATGTATTTATATACTTTAAACATCGTATTTGACCGAATTACGATAAATACTTCTCCTTCGGCAATCGCTTTCACGAAGCCACCTTCGGAGATGGTTGCCACATCTTCGTTGGTGGAATAACAATCTGCATCATCATTCCCCTTTAACCATATTGCTGCTTGTGGTTTGTGGGTTTCACCAACGGTTAACTGAATCGTATTTCCGAAATCAGATACGAAATTATCAATTTCTTCTTGAATTAGGGCATTTGTTTTCTTGTCTTGGCTACTCTCAGCGTTAAAAATGTTTTTCAATTGACCGATTATGCCGGACACACATGAAAATGCCAGAATGATCATCACCACGACAACACCAAGGACAACGTAGCGATGTTTTCCTTGCCTTTTACGTGCGGCTGTTTGCCTGGATGCATCCGCACTTTGCTGCGCACGCTGTGCGGCACGCTCTGCTTTTTCTTTCTCTCGTTTGGCTGCAGTCAGTTCTTTCTCGATTGTTTTAGTACGAATATACTCTTTAATAGCAACAACGTCTTTCTCCGCGTCAGCAGAGCAGAAATACCAATTCCTTTGCTCTTTTGGATAGAATCTGGCAATGTTTAATTGGTCACAGGCTTCGCAAAATTGATCGACAGTAATCGTTAATTTGTATTTTTTGATCGCATCGATCATTAAATAATCCCGTTGTCCACCTTCGGCTTTATATTGTGTAAAAACTTTTGTGGCCTCATCGTAATAGCAAATGTTTTTGGCATCAATTTCATCTTCGTACTCAGATTTTGGTGCTGGACCATGGATGTTGGGAAAGAAATGTAATAAATACATCATGTCCAAAATGGCATTATCGTAACTGTATTCCCCGGGAATGCAGTCTTTTTCTTCTAAGACTGCTTTGTGTGCCAGCTCGCTGTTTCTAAAATCAATTACACAGGTTAAAGTGTTGTTGATTTTGTCTTTTTCTTTTTGCGTGACATTCTGGAAAGTCGTTTCTCGATATTGCTTCCGATACGACAGAATCTTTAAGACTGCCTGGAAATCGCATTGTGAAATGCGTGTGTGGTCTTCTTTGATGACCGCAAATGTGGGATTCTTGGCTCGAACCTTATCCTCGTTTGCAGCAAGGGTTGCAAACCAGTTCTCGTCTTCGGCAGCAATCATTGCTTCGTTGATTGCAAGTGCCAAACAGCGTTGCGTATAAAGTCGGATTTTTTCTTCACAGGCTACAGTTCTCATTGTACGAATCCCTCATATCCTAAAAATAAATACCCACCGAATGCGCATTTGCACCCGGTGGGCAACGTGATTAAATTATTTACCCTGCTCCAAAGCAAGTGTAACGGTGGTTGTGTCACAAACTTCGCTGGGTCCGTAGTACTGAATTGCACCGGGATATACGTAGCTGGTCTCTACTGCCCAAGTGTCACGACGCTCCTCGAAATATTTGAAAGGCGCACCGTCCAATTCAACCAATGCCTTCTTGATAACCGGTTTGTCGGAACCGTGTCTTCTTTCCATATTCATCATCTT
>JAZRHX010000078.1:0-1448 GCA_045644985.1 Clostridia bacterium
GGTTGCCAGCAAAGAAGACGGAGAACAGATTTGCAAAGCATGGCGAAGTGATTCTTCTTCTATGTATATTCATTTGATGAAAGCGCTGTATGAGGGCGCAAATATAAATTTGGAGGGATAATGATGGCTGGTAAATGTGAATGGTTTATTCCGGATGCCTACTACCCGGAGACGGATAATGGAAGTTACGTGAGTCATGAAGCAGTTTGCGTATTGAACACAGGGGATGAAGATGCTCATTTGGAGTTTACACTCTATTTTGAAGATCGGGAACCCAAGACGGGTTTCACGGCGGTTTGCGGCGCTCGTAGAACAGCCCACGTGCGTATGGACAGAATTGTGAATGCGGACGGTTCTAAAGTGGAAAGAGGCGTTCCGTACGCTATGTTCGTAAAGAGCGACGTGCCGGTAGTTGTGCAATACAGCAGATTGGATACGACGCAATCTGAAATGTCTTTTATGGGTGTAATGGCCCATTAAAGGTCTTTACAAGATTTGGAAGTTATAGTAGAATATAGACACTATTTGAATACTTTTATGGAGGTTTCCTATGGATTACGTAAAGGAAAGTTATGAACTTGCCAAGAAGCGTTATGCACAGTATGGTATTGATACTGACGCTGTTCTTGAGCAACTTAAATCGATTGCCATTTCTATGCACTGCTGGCAGGGCGATGACGTTATCGGTTTTGAGAATCCCGATGGCGAATTAACCGGTGGTATTCAGACAACCGGTAACTATCCCGGAAAGGCTACAACCCCCGAGGAGCTTCGTGCCGATATTGAGAAGGCATTTTCCATGATTCCCGGTAAGCATCGCATCAATCTGCATGCAATCTACGGTGATTTCGAAGGCAATGTTGACCGTGATAAAGTAGAAATTAAGCACTTTGAGAAGTGGATTGCATGGGCGAAGAAGAACGGTATCGGTTTGGATTTCAACCCCACCTGCTTCTCTCATCCTAACTCTGCTGACGGTCTTACCATCAGCCATCCCAATCCCGTTATTCGTGAGTACTGGATCCGTCACTGCAAGGCTTGCAGAAAGATCGCTGCTCATATGGGTAAGGAATTGGGCACACCTACCGTTACCAACTTCTGGTTCCCGGATGGTATGAAAGACAACCCGGTGAATAAGCTTGGTTTCAGAAAGCTTATGATGGAAGGCTTGGATGAAGTTTTCTCTGAAGATTATCCGGAAGAGTATACTTTGGACGCTGTGGAGAGCAAAGTATTCGGTATCGGTGCTGAAAGCTATACAGTTGGTTCCAACGAGTTCTGCATGGGCTACGCCGTTTCCAGAAAGAAACTGGTTTGCTTAGATGCAGGTCACTTCCATCCCACGGAAGTTATCTCTGATAAGTTGTCTGCTGTATCCTTGTTTACAGGGGACATTCTCCTTCACGTAAGCCGTCCGGTTCGTTGGGACAGTGACCACGTTATCATTT
>JAZRHX010000079.1:0-5128 GCA_045644985.1 Clostridia bacterium
ACATCCAGACCAACTTTCATTTGCCGAATCGGCTTTTCATCGTTTTAAGAAAAAACAGAATGGATTTACTACTTATAATCAACGTAAACCCATTCCATTTATAAATTTTGTCGATTTGAAACAAAATTCAACTTACTTATCTACTCTTCTCCCACTCAATATAGCCTTTAGGAAGCAGAATAATCGGATTCTTACCCGCAGCGGAAGCATCCACTTTCTTCAAGGCTCCGCCGGTATATTTATACACTTGAGAAGTCCCCTCTACTTGATAGAAGAATCCGTCAATGTAACCATAGCGAAGTGCCAGGTAAGCTTCAGTGATCTTCTCATACAGATACGGATCCTCTCCGGAAGGTACTTGATCCAAACCTGCAGAAGCATTCTTAACAGGCTTTGTTGCCTCCCAACCGGTCTCCTCACAGTGATCGTTGTAGCTGGGAATCATAATGACCTTCGGATTCGCTTTAATCGCAGCCAACCATTGCTCAATGTAGTGCTTGCCGCCTTGTCGCTTAATCACTGCAGACTCCATACCCGGTTTATTGTATCCGGGTTGCACACCCATAATTTCAGAGTCTTTGTTCTGATTATCATATACCCAGCCCCAGTTTCCTTGCGTTTTGAAAATAGATTGATTCGAGGCTTTATTCTGCCAGGAAATCAAGCCCGTACCATAGCGGATGGTGAATCGGTTCTGGTTGTCTGCGTATCTTGCGTTAGCTTTCTCCGCAATATAGTTCACCAACAAAGGCTTGCCCTCATAGCAATAAAAAACATTAGCATCTTTATATCGATTATAAATCTTATAATATTCATCAAATTCTTTCTGTTGAGTAGCATTGTCACCCTCCCGAAGAGGTTGACCGGTGGCAATGGCAATTTGGGGTGCAAAGCCATTTAATGACTTTGCAACTTTAAAACAAGTTAACATATTCCGGGCAATAAGCTGGTTATCAGCCCAATGGCCATTCGTGTCATCCAAAAGAATAAAGTCAATGTCCATATATTTCAGTCTGGCAAATACAGAAGTAAGGTAATCTTTGTCATTAGCCGAATAATAGCCGTAATCTACCGGTTTCAAACGACATTCTTGGAACCAGTGAAGATTATAAAAAGCTTTTGTTGACGAATCATTCTCCACCCACCAAATAGTAAACCAAGTTCCCACTTGAGAGCCATAATATTCTTTGCCGCTCTTCACCGGCCATTTACCGAACTTGTCATAAATCTTCACGTTAGCATACTTATTATCCGCCGTAATCACGTTCGGCTTTGCATTCCCCGTGGATACGGTACCTGCGGTAGCCGTAGGCTTTACCGTGGGAACCACAGTAGGCGCCGTTGTGGGCTTCACACTGACAACTGGGGTTTCACCGTTGTTCCCGGGTGTTTGGGTGGTCGCGTCCGTGGGTAATGCACTGGACGTAGGCTCCGGATTGGTTTCTCCCCCCCCTCCAGAACCGCAAGCTGCCACAGATACAACCATCACCATCAGCAATATCATGAGCACTAGTCGTCTGACAGCAAAATTGATCTTCCTCATTTCCTGTTCATCCTTTCTTTCGATTCGCCTTCCATGCCACATAATCGGAAGGAATTAAAATAATGGGTTCTCCTAAAGATGCAGAATAATCCACCTGAACTAATTCACCATGAACACACTGATAAATCTGCGAATCATCCTCTGCTTGGTAATAGAAACCTTCAATATACCCATAACGAAGCGCCAAGTAGGCCTCCGTAATCTTCTCATACAGATAAGGGTCGGCGCCCTCCACATCCTGTTCTTGATCGGGAAGCGGCGGTTTCATAGGAACGGTAGCCTCCCAACCGGTTTCCTCACAGTGGTCATTATAACTAGGAAGCATGATTACCTTGGGATTTGCTTTAATAGCCGCCAACCATTGCTCAATATAGTGCTTTCCATTCTCCCGGGCAACAAAAGCATGATGAGGTTTGTTGTACCCGGGCTGTACACCCATAATTTCGGTACCCGGATTCTGCATATCCCAGACCCACCCCCAGTTGCCTTGGGTGGTAAACAAAGTAGTATCTTCGATAAAATTCTGCCATGAGATGTATCCCGTTCCGTACCGAAGGGTGAAACGGTCCCGGTTATCATCATATCGAGCGCCCGCAACGTGGGCTACGTACATCAGAAGAAAAGGCTTTCCTTCGTATTGGTAGAAAACCTCCGGATACTTCTCTTTCATCTCGTAATAAGCATCAAATTCCTTTTGCTGGCCCGCATAATCTTCATTTCTCACCGGATCACCCGTTGCAATGGCAATTTGCGGCGCAAACTTTCCCATACGGCTTGCCTGTTCAAAGCAAGCCCACATATTTCTGCGAATCAAGCCATAGTCGTTCCAATGCCCGTTGGTATCATCTAGTACGAGGAAATCAATCCCCATAGATTTCAAACGGGCAAAAACAGACTCTAAATAATCAGGATCATTTGATGCATAGTATCCGTAATCCACAGGTTTCAAGCGGCACTCATTAAACCAGTGGTGCTCATAGGTAGATTCACCTTCCTTCGTCCACCACACGGTAAACCACGTACCCACTTGGGAATCAAAATAAGTCTCCCCTGTTTGTGCCGGCCACGCACCAAATTTATCACAAATTGGCACATTTGCAAAACAATTATCCGGCGATATCGTGTATTTCTCGTCCATCTGCAGTCCTGCCTCTCACACTTAATTCAATTAATTTCTCCACAACTCTGGGATGCATTATACATTAATTTCAGTCAAAAGACAACTCAGTTTGCCATACGATATTCAATACTGGTTACATTTTCCTCTTGCAAAATAAGCACCAACAAGGTATTTCCTTTTTGATAGGTGATTTGCGTACCATCTTGCCGATATCCTGTACCATAAAGCTCTGTAACACGAGACAAGCTGTCCCCTAAATAAAGTCCTTCCGGAGTAGGGGTATTGGCATCCAGTAAATAGATAGAATAAATCTTCTCGCCGGTGCCATCTTGGAACGCCGTCACTTCTAAGACCGTATAGTTATATACATTATCCGTACCTTCCATCGCACAGCTTGGAACGGTATACACCGATTCCGGTTCCGAGAATTTCTCTTTAGAAAAAGCGGTACCGGGAATCAAGGTTTCATTTTGATAAACAAACGCAAAAGCTTCCGTATTGCCATCACCGGAACCATCTGTGGGGGTTCCGTCAGACTTATCGCAACCCACAACCGAAAGCAACAGAATAAACATCAATAAGAGTGCAAAAAATTTCTTCATAACAGCCTACCTTTCACCGGAAATTGCAGCATCATACGCTTCCAGCTTCTTATTATAGATTTTTGCAACAGACGGGTCGCCACGATGATCGGAAAGTCCATGTTCCTCAGATAAAATCCTGCCGAAATAGCAGCTCAACTTGATTGCTCCGTTTAAATTCAGATGAAGACCCGCATCATAGGTATCCGTTTGATAGTCCAATCCGATTTCAGACACACAGTCTGTGAAATCATAATACGACAAATCGTGCTGTTTTGCAAATTCCAGAATTTGGGCATCGTATTCCTCATACCAATAAGGGTATAGACTGGGCGCTTTGACCAAAATCAGTTGGATCCCCTTGCGTTTACACAAATTCGTCATTCGTTCCAAGTAGTCATAGCATACGTCTCCGAAACGGTAATCTGCCAAAACCCTTTTCGCCGGAAGCTTGCCTACAGGAACCACGTTTTGATTCATTAAATAACCATTCCAGGTATTAGCTTTTCCGCCGAAGAAATATTTGAAATCTTCCCCGGTCAGTTCGTCAAATCTAGAATGATAGCGCAAAACAGGAAATACGTAGGATAAAAACGTCTCTTCCTCCATCATAGACGCGCGGATAATGTTTATCTTCTGCTCAGACCAACGCATTTGGTCGATGGTTAAACGGTTATATGCCTCGCTCACCGGCTTATCATAGCGCATCGCATTCACATTAAATACCACCGCTTTCGGGGTTTCATAAGTCAGTGTCTCTTCTAAAATATAATAAGACTGCCAAAGGAGTTGCTGAGAAGAACCCCGTACATAAGCAGTAATGCCATACTCCCTGTATAGTTCCATAGGAGAAAAATTCGCATATACTTCACAGTCCCCAATGAAAATTACATCGTGTTCTTCGTGAGCTTCCTCATAATACTGACTGATCATACTGCCTTCAATCAATGTGGTAGCATACTTCGGGCTAAGCAACCGGTTTATCCCTGTAAATAATAACAGGAATACCAAAATCACAGCCACTATAGAAAGGATTTTCTTACATTTTACCATCCGAATCCCCTCCTAGAACTTGCTGTAAATAAAGGCTTCCGTGTTAAAGCCAATGCCGTACATACCAAAAACCAACACCAATAGACCAAAAGCACCAATTACAGCGACCTTACCGGCAGGTGCCAGGCGGGTAAAATGCCTTTGGATTGCTTCTCGGTGCACATCATACATCCACAAGACAAGAAGTGCCACAAAAAGAACCAGCCAATCTCCCAACGTCAAGCCCAAAGTGCCGATTCCACCAAAGAAAGCGCCGTAATTAAAGGTTGTAAATACACTCACGGTCATTCTAACTGCCGTAAGCATATCCGGCCAAATGAAGAAGGACCATAGTAGAGAAATTGCCAAGAACGTACCCACACGGTTCAGCGTCTTCCATGGGGTTTGAAGGCGGGTTCCAAATGCCACGAAAACACCGTTCACAAGCCCCCATAGCAAATACTGAATACCATGCCAAAGACCGGAAACCAAGAACGTAATCACCAAATTGAAGACTTTTCGTACTTTTCCCTTCCGATTGCCCCCCAAAGGAATATACACGTATTCCTTAAGCCAACTGCCCAAGGTGATATGCCAGCGCCGCCAAAATTCTTGAAAAGACTGAGATAAATACGGGGCATCAAAGTTCTCAGTCATGGAAATGCCCAGCACTTGGGAGACACCCAACACCATATCAATGCCCCCGGAGAAATCGCTGTAGAGTTGTAGGGAATAGAGTAGCATCGCCACCAAAGCGTAAGCACCCCGGTAAGCCCCTATGTCTGCGCTGATGGCAGAAACAATGACACCAATTCGTGCGGCAATAATCATCTTTTTGAAAAGTCCCCACAG
>JAZRHX010000080.1:0-2957 GCA_045644985.1 Clostridia bacterium
GACAGCGAAACCGTCTCCCTTTATCCGTTCTAACAAGGTACTGATATTCTCTTCAATTCGAAGCACCGGAATATGGAACATAGAGCCAACGGTGGAGCGAAGCACTTTGGGATTATACGCGTCTACGCAATCACTTACGCAAAGCACGGCTTCAAATCCGAATGCATCTGCAGTACGAATACAAGTACCCAAGTTTCCCGGATCTTGTAAATTCTTCAAGATCAGCAAGCGGGTTGCTTTCCGTAAAACCTCCGACAGCGACGGCATCTTTGGAATTTCCAATACTGCACCAATGCCTTGGGGACTTACGGTTTCTGCCAAGAAACGGAAGGCTTGATCCCCTACCAAGAGAACGTCTCCTGCCCGGGCAATCAAACGGTCCAATTCTTCCGCTTGAGTGCTGCCCGGCTGAATATGATTTCCATAGGATTGGGAAACCACCAACGTTTGCAGCGTGGCACCGGCAGATACCAATTCACCGACTGCTCTTACTCCTTCCAAAAAAAAGCATCCGTTCTCTTCACGAGACTTGCGTTTCCCCAAGCCGTGAATGAACCTGACGCTTTTATTGGACGTGCTCATTATGCACGCATATTTCGTTAATTTCGTATACAAGGATTAGCCCTTCATCTGTGCAACGAGCTTAGCAAAACCTGCTTTGTCGTTTACAGCCATGTCAGCAAGAACCTTTCTGTCCAGCTCAATGTTGTTCACCTTTAAAGCGTGCATCAAAGTGCTGTAGGACATACCGTTCATTCTTGCAGCAGCGTTGATACGGGTGATCCAAAGTTTTCTGAAGTTTCTCTTGTTCTGGCGTCTGTCTCTGTATGCAAACATCGCGGACTTAATAACAGCCTGATTTGCAGTTTTAAATACGGTGCTCTTTCTGCCGAAATAGCCTTTAGCCAGCTTTAATGTTCTCTTACGTCTTGCTCTTGTAGCAACGGAATTCTTAACTCTTGACATTTGTAACTTCCTCCTTCTTACTTCGCGTAGGGCATCATTTTCTTAACGATAGCCGCGTTCATATCTGCTGCATAAGCAGGCATCTTATGACCCTTCTTCGCTTTTCTGGGCTTCGTTACAAGTCTGTGTCTTCTGCAAGCGTGGCTCATCTTAACCTTGCCGTTTGCGCTCAATCTGAATCTCTTCTTGGTTGCACTGTGTGTCTTTACCTTAGGCATATTCTTCATTTCCTTTCATATTCTGATGTATGTTATTCACTCACTTAGGATTGATAATAACCGTCATTCTCTTTCCTTCAAGTTTCGGACGTTTGTCCAGCGTACCGTAATCGGAAAGGGCCGCTGCCATACGGTCAATCAAAACTTCACCGCCTTCGGTGTGGTTCATCTCACGACCGCCGAACCGAACTGTTACCTTCACTTTGTCGCCACTTTGCAGGAATTTAATCGCACTCTTCAATTTAACGTTGAAATCATGATCCCCAATTCCTAAAGTCAAGCGAACTTCTTTAATATCCACAACCTTCTGGTTCTTCCTGGCTTCACGCTCTTTCTTGGCCATATCAAATACGTACTTCTTGTAATCCATCAGTTTGCATACCGGCGGTGTTGCACCGGGCGCAATCATAACGAGATCCAAGTTACGCTCGAACGCCAATTTCTGAGCATCCTTTGCAGACATAATACCGACTGCCGTACCTGTTTCGTCAATAAGCCGAAGTTCTTTCTCGCGAATCTGCTCATTGATCAACAATTCGTCTTTGTTAATAACAGACACCTCCGTTTAATAAAATAAGCGAACCGACGGAGTCGATTCGCTTTCATCACCACTGTTCAACAGCACATTCAAAATCTATGTGACCGTTTCTCATGCGTGAAACCCGCAAACCCATCGTCTGCAAGGTGTGAAGCAAATGACTTCCTCTTTACTCGCGTTGGCTAGTATACCACAGTCATACTTTGATTGTCAAGTATCTATTTTACAGAAATTACACTTTGGATGATCTTGGTCCTGACCGTAATTGCCACAGTGAGCGCGGGCCTCAAAATCGTACACTTCGTAAGGGTTGAAATACTTCCAAAACCAGGTACTATTCTCTTTACCTTCGTCTGCATACTTATGCAAAGTATCCCCTTGAAGCACACATCTTTCCGTATAAATATTGCCTACTCCCTTGGCATCAGGCATCCCGTTAATTAAATATTCTGCCACGTATGTACCGCAGAAAACGTGATATCCTTCCGAAAGCAATCGGTTGTGCTGTTCTGTCCCATACTTAGACCACGCACCTAATGGATAAACATAAATGGGGGTATACCCGATCAATGGCTTTACTTCTTCATTCCAAATATTGAATTCTCTATCTAAAGAAGTGCCGGATAAAGTCTTAATATCTACGTGGGCAATACCGTGGCATCCAAAGTAAAAACCATTATCTTTAAGATAGGCAATCACTTCTTTGGCAGCAGCTTTCTCCGCTTCTACACGGATGACCTTCCCGGTATAGTCCAGCTTTCCTTCATAGCGGGGTGACGTACGGTATCCCAGCACGCCGCATCGACCGTTCACCGCCAGCATACACTTAGCGCCGGCAAAAGAGAAATCCGGATGCTTCAAACAAAACTGCTCCACAATAGGGGCAACCTCTTTATCATAGGCATAATCCACCGTGCCATCCTTCAGTACGGTAGCAGAAGCCAGTTTGCCTTGATAGATCGTTAGTTTATCCACACGCCCTTGAAGATGCTGGCTGGGATCGAAAGTTAAATCATCTACGGAAATAATTAAACCTTTCTTTCCTTTAGGAAGCTTAATGGTATCCTTCAAATAAGCTTTTAATACACCGTCTTTATCTTCCCTATATTCGTAAATATAGTTCATATTAATTAAGATGTAGTCCTTAGCATAAACGCTTTCCAAGAAGCGATTAAATTCATTCACCGTAATGCAAACGTCTCGCCAGAAACAATTCACGTTGGTATCCAAGTCAG
>JAZRHX010000081.1:0-2555 GCA_045644985.1 Clostridia bacterium
TGGCGCAGGATTTCTCCATGCGGTCCGTATTGGTAGACGGAAACGGTAACTTCGGTTCCCGCGACAATGACCCTCCGGCTGCGATGCGTTACACCGAGGCGCGTATGGCCAAGGTTGCATTGGAGATGGTTGCGGATATTAATAAGAATACCGTAGATTTCCGTCCCAATTTTGATGAACACGAAACGGAGCCTGTTGTCCTTCCTTCCCGTTATCCCAATATGTTGGTAAATGGTGCTACGGGTATCGCCGTTGGTATGGCGACCAACATTCCGCCTCATAATATGGGCGAAGTCATTGACGGCGTTGTTGCACTTATTGACAACCCGGAGATTTCTGTAGATGAGTTGATGTTATATATTAAGGGCCCTGATTTCCCTACGGCTGCCAATATATTGGGTAAGCAGGGAATTCGAGAAGCATACCGCACCGGTCGCGGCCGGATTCTGTGCCGCGCTCAATGTGAGATTGAGGAACTTCCCAACGGTCGTCAGCAGATTATCGTAACGGAACTTCCTTATATGGTGAACAACGCAAATCTGGTTGCCCGCATTGCTGAGCTTGTAAAGGACAAGCGTGTGGATTCCATCAGCGGTCTTCGGGACGAGTACAGTAAGAAAGGTATCCGGATTGTTATTGAACTTAAGCGGGATGCTAATGCCAACGTGCTTTTGAATCAATTATATAAGTATACGGAATTGCAGACGGCGTTCTGTGTGAATATGCTGGCGTGTGTACCCGGGGATGATGGCAAATACCAACCGAAAGTTATTAATTTGAAAGAAGCGCTGGAATATTACGTTGCTCATCAGAAGAACGTGGTTACCCGTCGTACCCAATTTGATTTGGACAAGGATTTGGATCGTGCCCACATCTTAGAGGGTGCTTTGAAGGCTTTGGATCATATCGATGAGGTTATCCAAATTATTCGCTCTTCCAGAACGGAGACGGACGCGAAGAATGCATTGATGGAAAGATTTGATTTCACCGAGCGCCAGGCACAGTACATTGTCGATCTTCGTTTGGGTCGTTTGGTTGGCATGGAGCGGGATAAGATTCTGGATGAGTACAATGCCAAGCTTAAAGAGATTGAATACTTCCGCAGCCTGCTTGCTGATGAGAAGTTGCTCATGGGTGTTGTAAAGGATGAGATTCTAGCTGTGAAAGCTCAGTTCGCCGACGAACGACGCACCAGAATCGTGCCCTACGAAGGCGAGATTGACTTGGAAGATTTGATTAACGAGCAGGAAATTGCTGTTACCTTGACGCATTTTGGTTACGTGAAGAGAACCAGCGCGGATACGTACCGTGCACAGCGCAGAGGCGGCAAGGGTATTTCCGGTGCCGGCACTCGCGAGGAAGATTTCGTAGAGAAGTTAATTATTACATCTTCTCATAATACATTATTGTTTATTACAACTAAGGGTCGTATGTACGGACTAAAGGGCTACGAGATTCCGGATGCGGGACGTACAGCGAAGGGAATGGCGATTGTAAACTTGCTCCAGTTGGATGGGGATGAGAAGGTTGCAACTGTCATTCCGATTAAGAGCTTCGAGGATGGTAAATTCTTAGTAATCGGTACCAAGAACGGTATTATTAAGAAGACGGCCCTAAAGAGTTATTCCAATATGAGAAAGAGCGGCTTGATTGCTATCGAACTTCGTGAGGACGATCAATTGGTTAATGCTCGCCTTGTAGATGAGTCTCAAGAGATTATGATGGTTACCCGCAAAGGTATGGCTATTCGTTTCGGTCAGGAAGATGTTCGTGAGACCGGCCGGGCTTCTATCGGTGTAAGAGGTATCGCCCTTCGTTCTGATGATTATGTAGTAGGTATGGATATCTGCGAAGACGGTTACACGCCGCTGTTGATTACAGAGCGCGGTTTCGGTAAGAGAACGGAACTTTCTGAGTACCGAAGTCAGAACCGTGGTGGTAAGGGCTTGATTACCTACAAGATTTCCGATAAGACCGGTGAGATTGCCGGTATGATGATGGTGAATGACGAACACGACGTGATGCTGATTACTAACAGTGGTATTATTATCCGTATTCATGCCAAGGATATTAACATTATCGGCCGCGCAACCCGAGGCGTTACTTTGATGCGCACCAGCGATACAAATTATATTGTAAGTTGTGCACGTACAGATTACGACGAAGGGGAAGAAGCTGCGGCTGTGGAAAGTGCGGAGGTTCTTGACGAGGAGACATCTGCTGAAGAGGGCGGCGAGGCGTAAGCTACGCCGGATAGAGGTTTAAAGAACGGGATGCAGGGGTGAGCACTGTGTCCCGTTCTTTCATATGTGGTTTTGAAATATTTTACCGGAAAATGACAAAATGTAGGCGGAAAATGGACTTTCTCGCTGAGGTAGTGTATAATATTTGATATTATTATATTGAGGAAAAGAGGAGATTGTAATGAAGAGATTATTGGTAATTATGCTTGCCGCTTTGATGTTAATATCTTTGGTGGCTTGCGAGAAGTCTGCAGACGTTGGCTCCGGAGATCCCACAGCGGCTGCAACTGGGACGCCCGGAGATGGTAGCGC
>JAZRHX010000082.1:0-3894 GCA_045644985.1 Clostridia bacterium
TTTCTTGTCCCAGCGCTTCTCATCGGTGCGAATATACGTCATCGCTTTGTCTAAGCCGGGAAGCACGGACTTCATCCACTGATTGTCTCCCGTTGCCTGCCAAGCTTGGTAAGCGGCTTGCACCAACAAATATTCCACGTCCGCTTCCAATTCCAAACGCTCGATAGCAAACGCACGACCATCACCTCGCTCACCGTTTGGCCCTACGCATTTATAACATTCCGGTCGATTGTAACAAATCACACCGTTTTCCGGCCAGTACCCTAACTTCTCATAAATCATACCATCTTCCCGCTGCTGACGCAGGAAGAAATCAATCCACGCCTGCAACTGGAAGGCATTCTCCCAATAACGAGTGGCTTTTAAGATATGGGCGTTGTCCCGCACCCAGGGCACTGTTGCATAGAACTTAAGACCCTGTAAATCCCAATTCTCCGTCTCCCAATAGCGAGGCGGTTGGTCTTCGCAGGAATGGAGCATCTCGTCAAAGACAGCATCGTCTGTCGCCACGTAAGTCTTAGCATTCAAAGTAAAATGGTGGACATTTTCAATTTCGGTATCCAAGCGCTTGAAGAACATAGATTGTGTTCCGCTGGCGCCTCTTGGAATAAAGCAAGCGGTGTAAAGTCCACCTTGTATCTTAAGGGTTTCCGAAACGTATTCTCTACCCTTGCTGTCCACTACACGGAAGAGCATATCGCTTTGGATAGCCTCTCCCGGAATCCATTCTACACGTGCTTCTACACCTGCATAAAATTGGGATGGCACCGAAATATAAGATTCTTGTTCTTGTGCCCCTAATTTGAATGTGCTTCTTTGTGTATTGTTGTGGAAAACCATAGGAAACAAACTCCTTTACCTTTAGATTGTTAAGTTAATTATATCGAATTCAGCATGTGACTACTATTGCTATTTTTAAGCGTTTTATGGATATTGTTACGAAATATTGCTGCCAATTTTTGCATATTTCTTCGCTGCCATCTTGGTACGTTCATCCGCCGCCGCCGGAATCTCTTTGTAAATCTGATAGTGGCGTTCGTAATATTCCCGTTCGATTCGCCCGCGGTCCGGATTCTCTCCCAGAAGTTCTGTAAAATGGTCCACGTGCCACATAAGCGTCTCCCGGTACGCCTCCACCGACGGGAAGATAGGTAATTTTGACGCAAAACCTTCACTCTTAATCAAACGCTCTTTTAATTCAGCGAACATTTCCAGCAATTCCTTCTTGCTGAACGTACGCCGGGGTTCGAAGCCACTCCACGTAGGTACAATCTCAAAGGCTTCCATAAGGGTGCCGATCTTGCGGTCGCCAAATACCTGTTCCGAGAAATCCCCTGCAATCTGATCTACATCCCCATCGGGGTCAATCATCAGTTGGGCGCCGCAATAAAGCATCAACTGGCTCATGGTGGGCGTCATGGTATAGCAAATAGCACCGTAATAAGGTGCACTGTCCATATCCAGCATGCGTTTACGCTTAAATCTGGGCACCCGCCAATGGGGGTAACAAATTTCTTCTCCCTCAGAAGCAAAATAATCCCATGTGGCAATCTTATGAGTCTTTGCCACTTCCCGAGCAAGGCTACTACCGTCATATCCTTCCTGACGCTCACTGAGGGGGTTAAAACCAACGTTGATACTAAACAGGGTGTCTTTTGGAAAACGGGGCAAACATTTTAGCGTATCTTCAATACACCGCGCTGCCCGTTCCTTGCTGCCGTTCCAAATATGGCAAGGAATGGCAGGATTATGGTTGGAGGGATCCACCAACATAGCCCAAGTGCCGTCCCAATTTTCCGTAGGACGCATATCTCCGCCCCATCCGGAATAAGGAGATCCCCAAGTTCCAAAGTTGATAACAGTGTTCGGCATATATTCTTTAATCATGGCACTAATTTCCAGTGCTAAATTCAAAAACGTGGTATGATCGCATCCGTTTCGGTTACACCCACCGGGGTCTCCCGGGAAGATTGCCATATAATCCACATTCTTTAAAGACATGGCATAATAGCGCCAGAATTCAAGAATACGCGCTTTATCTTTTGGGTCATTGGGACAAGCAAAATACCATTCTCCCCCAAAAGTATTCACCGAAAACATAGCTTGAAATTCCAATGCTTCCTCGTGGGCACATTCAATCATCATATTCAGCGTCTTCGTAGCATATGTCCGCTTCGGTCCCGGATCTGCCAACGTAGGTGGAATCCAAACACTGAAAACGGTATAACCAAATGCATGAATCTGACGGAAGAACGCCTTCCATTCCTCCCGGGACCACTGCTGAGACGCCTCTTCAAACATAATATTTACATTCTCGCGATTCAGCAAATGCTCTGCACAATTGACATAACACTCTCTTCTTTCAAATGTTCTTGCCATTCTTACAACCTCCTATATCCCCAATAACTTGATGAAAATCAAAGAAACAATTCCTAGAACAATCCCTAGAGCAGCAGACATGGTTATCCGTTCTTTAAAAAACACGAGACCTACCCCTGCAGAAACAATCGTGGCACCTCCATTAATAAAAGCAAAAAGAATCACGGGAGAGATCATCCCGGCACATACAGTGGCTAACTGATTAATAATAAAAACAATAACCCCTAAGAAGAAAGCAAATAGGAGGGCCCTTTTGGGAATCCCTTCTGTCCCGGAGGTTTTTACCCACTCTCGAAATAATACCACCGGCAACGCCGCGCCTAGCAGCACCACACCCGCCAAGAAAGAAAGTACGGAGAAAAGAGATACGTTACCTCCTGCTACATTCCTGCTGAATGCCGTCTGCATCAGCATAGTAAGACCGTTTGCAAGCCAGGACAAAATCAAAGCAATCAATGTCTTCCCGGAGAATTTGCCGTACACCGTCCGACTGCCCCCTACCAAGAAATATGCACCCACCAGGAATACACCTACAAAAAGCCATTGCCACAGAGAAAGGATTTCATCGAAAAGAAAAATGCCCGCCACGGAAGGAACCAACAATCCGGCGGTGGCAAACAAAGAATCCAGCACCACAGTTCCCGCCGTAAGGGCATATAAAGAGCAACAACAAGCGATGGCAAGACCAACTCCCGAAAATACTGCATAGAATGCGGTTTCGGTAAAATGTGCAAACAGTCCTCCCGCAGGTGCATCGAGCAGAAATAAGATTACTGCGCAAACACCCGCCACACCCAAGTAGAAAAGGGTATATTTCAAATAGGCCGCCGCTGTCTTGGGCACTAACTTCGCATTGTATTTATTAAATAAACACTGGAATACTCGCATGAGGAGTACCACGCCAATATAGAACCAAACCATACGTCTGTCCCCCTTAATTGATGGATAATATTATACAAAGGCGTTGCGCACCCGTCTATTGCGATTGTTTGGCGGTATATGGATATTATTATGATATATTACCGATGAGAATCCCGATACTCCTGGGGAGATAAATTTGTATACTTTTTGAAAATACGGCTGAAATACAACTGATCTTTGTAGCCGTTGACCAATGCAATTTCTTTAATGCGCATATTGGTGCTTTGAAGCAGCGTCTTAGCATTGTCCATACGAATCTTGGTGCGGTAGGCAAGGGGAGACAGCCCCATGCTTTTCTTAAAAATCGTAATAAAATAATATTTATCTAAGTGCGCCATTTGGGCGTATTCGCCAACGCTCTTATCACTGGCATAATTGGCATTTAGTTCCTCTATCACCGGCGCCAGAATTTCATAGTGGCTCTTCTCCACATTCTTCCCGTACTGGGCTTTCCGCCGTGCGGTGTGAGTCAAGAGCAGCCCCAGAAGGCCCGTGGCAATTTGATTGTAGAACCCATTCTTCAAAGTCAGTTCTTGAAAGATTTTGTTGTATAACTCCGTAATCTCTGCGCATTTCCCCACAGAAAAGACGCCT
>JAZRHX010000083.1:0-15474 GCA_045644985.1 Clostridia bacterium
GCATTCTTGATAGGCACCACTTGCTCTAATGCGCAAATTGATGCAATTCTTGCAATTGCACAGGATGCTGCTTTTGTTGCATCTAACTCTTTGAACAAAGTGATTGAAGAAGGTCGTCAGAAGGCCAGCGCAATCTATGCAGCTGTTCGGAATAACAAGGCGAAAGAAGGAGAAGACTTAGCAGTAGGCTTCAACCAAAGCGGTGTGGCCGTTCGCGGTATTCCCCGGATTTCCGCAAAAGAAATAGCAATGATTGCAAAGGGCGATGTAGATCTCTTGATTGCCTTTGGGGAAGATTTGTCTAATTTGGAAATCAGTGATAAAGTTTGTGTGATTGCGTTGAAAGCAGAAATATAAGGAGTTATTTTGTGGAGAATTTAAAGACACACTTGAAAGGAATTCGAAAGATTGGGCTTTGCTATATTTTAACGGTAGTTCTGTCATGGGCAGCTTATCCGTTAATTGTGATTGTACTGAGCGGTTATATGACTCCGGATTTTTGCTTGAGTATTTATACGTTATTCTCTACAATTATTTTTTGTATTATCACGTATCTCACGATGCACGGCTTCGGTCAAAATGACCGGAAACCGTACAAGTGGGTTCGTTATCCTCAAAAGGGCCTGGTTTGCGGTGCCATTACCTACATTTTAATTGTACTGCTGGAATACATCATGATTGGTGTTGCAAACAAGCACGTTATTGTATCCCATCCTCAGTTTGTAATTGAAACATTAAACGCTTATGTTCGAATTGCACTTTTTATGCCTTTCTACTGGTTCTTTCGTGTTATACAAGGTCCCGCAGGAGAGATTTGCCCTGTACCTTCTGTGTCTTATTTAAACTGCTTGCTTCCTGCCGTTTTAGTGATTGGAATTGCGGCGTTTGGCTATTGGATGGGCTTCACCGGCCGACGCATCATTAAGTGGGAAATTAAGAATCGGTTTTTGAATAATATTCTTTACCCTAAACCCAAGCGTGTACGCAAGGAAGAGAAGGCACGGCGGAAAGCTTTACGAAAGAAATCATGAGGCATCTGTATGTCGAAGAACCTGAATACGATTATTTCACAAGATAGAATAGAACAATATGAAACAAGCTATGGAGAAGCGCTGGCGTCTTCTTCTCTTTGCTGGAATGATGCTGTTTTTCGCGCTGATTGGGAGCCTACGTGGTTGCGAGAAGCGGGACTTCAGGGAATAGAAGAACAATGGACCTATGAGGATTGTTTCTCTTGGGTGGCGACGCAAATGGAAGCTGGCAGCACTGTTTTTCTTTGTATCGCCAAAAGGTGTGCTACGGAGAATCCAGAGAAGATACGAACGCTTTTGCAGTCTTATTTGAACGAAGAATTGCTATTCTGGGATTGGGATGCGCCCTGTGACATCCGACGTATTCGGGAAATGGAGCAATTTGCAGAAGCAGCTCAACTTATGGAGTGCTTATTCCCAGAGGATTTTTTAGAATTTTGTGTAAAATGGATTTCGAAAATTTCCTTAGAGGGAGAATATGTGCCTGAACTTTTATTGAAAGGCATTATCCATACCGGAGGGACACAGCTGGAAACACTGTTGCAAACCCCATCGTTTAGTATGGGTATTAAGATTGGACTGCTGAACTATCTTTGTGAGTCGGATATACGCAGAGACTCCATCTATATAATTCTTAAAAATCTTTTTAAACAAAATAAAGATCGAGACGAAAAACATTTTCTGGGCATTTTATTGGGGGAATATGAAGACGGACGGGCAATTCCGATTCTTCGAAAATATTTAGAAACCCTAGTACAAGAAGAACCTGTTAATCTAGAAATGTGCCGAGAAATTGCTTCGGCTATTTATAAAATGGGCGGACAATACGCAGATATTATGCATATTTAAACTACCTGGAACATATGCTGAATCAAGCAACAGTTCAGGGGGCGTTTCGGCGTTGATTCTTTTATTTAGAAAAACAAATGTAATGTTAATGGGTTTGATTTTGGTTTTAGTGGCTGCATTGATTGGTGTTCAAGCTATACACGGTCAAAGTGCGTCTGTGGCGGACGGCCCGCTCCCCGGAGAAGATACAACAGTATCTGTAGATTGGGTGGAAACCCTAACGCAAACCGGTAAAACGGTTGTGCTGGATGCAGGACATGGCGGGGAAGATCCCGGCGCAGTCAGTGCGTTCAGCGATGCCAAGGAAAAAGACATAACCTTAGCGATTGTGTTAGAGACCAAGAAACTGCTGGAATCAGATGGATATACCGTTATTCTTACTCGTAGCGAGGATGTTTTAAACTATACGGATGAGAACTTATCTATGACAGCAAAACGCAGACAGGATTTGCAGGCCAGAAAGAAACTGATGGATGAAAGCAACGCAGATATTGTGGTCAGTGTTCACCTAAATGCATTTACAGATAGCCGTTATTCCGGAGCGCAGACGTTCTATACCAAGCAATCTGTGTCTAGTAAGAAATTGGCAATTGCCATTCAAGACGCTATGCGCGCCCATCTGGATGAAGCAAATACGCGAGAGGCTTTATTAAAGTCTGAAGATATTATTATCACCAAGAACTGTAAAGTGACTACAACTATTGTAGAATGTGGTTTCTTGTCGAACGAAGAGGAAGAGAAACGTTTGGTAAATCAAGATTATCAAATTAGAATTGCAGAAGCAATTAAGCTGGGTATTGACGATTATTTTACCGCTATGACGCCCGCCCAGTCGTAAAATGTCGGGAAATAGGAATAAAAGATTGACAGGCGCCATTTTGAGCTAAAATGGCGTCTTCTTCTTGTTTTTGAAAAAATTAAAAATTGCATCCGATGCAATTTCCGGGAAATAACGAATTCTTGGTTGGACAAGGGGAAACACCCATGCTACAATGTGCTTCCCTGAAACGGCAGGGGACATTTTTAGATTGGGGGAAGAAGGATGAACGATAAAATCGGCGGTCGTTTTGTGGTACGGGAAACCGTTTGTTTAAATCGGGCATATCGTGCTTTGGACGAGGCTACAGGGAAAGATGTTTTTCTTAAGTGTTGGTCAGAAGCGGATTCTGCGGCAGTGTGGGAGATTTCTATGCTTACCGGAATTGATAGCCCTTACACACCTAAATTTATTTGTAGTTTCTCTGAAGCAGGTAAGAAATATTTGGCGGAAGAATGGATTGCGGGAGAGACGCTGGATGCTTTTGTGAAGCGGAAGGGCATCGTGGATTTTGTGCAAACCGGCGAAATTTTGAAAGCCCTTTGTGATGCGCTTTCCTTTCTTCATTGGAACAAGAGTGGAAGTATTGCTTTTGTAGACTTGAAACCGGATAATATTATGATTCGGGGCGATGTGGATACCGGTGTTTTTGGGGTTACTTTGGTAGATTATGAGGCCTCTAGGCGCCTTTCGGAAGAAACCGAAACGGACAGAAAAACCAGACGTATGGGGAGTTGTTATTATACGGCCCCGGAAGTGATTTTTGGAAGCCCGGATGTTACTTGTGATATTTACTCTTTGGGTGTATTGTTTTGCTATCTGCTTACCGGCGTGGAGCAATATCCGGTGCCGGAGGCAATCCCTTCTTATGCATCGAAAATTGTAGAGCGCTGTGTACATCCGGATCCGACAAAGCGTTACCCTGACGTAGGTGCCCTGAAAGAAACGTTGGTCGCCGGCATAAGACGATTTAAAAGGGGCGGAAGACAACCGTTGCATTCTGCAACAGAAACAAAACAAATTCGAATGATCGGTAACTACAGAAAGTATTCGGTTATGATTGATTGCAATGCTTGTTTTGCCAGTGAAATGGCGCACGTGGCTTCGGAAATGTTGGGACTTCGTACGGGCGTATTTGCTATTTCCGAGAAAGGTCAGCGGAATTTAGAATATTATTTTTTGAATTTAAATCAGCTTAGCGAATTGGTCTGTGAAGATTATTATCCGTTTATATTTGATCATCAATCTTTATACTTGAGGACGGGAAAACAATGGATACAAAGGGGTCTTCTCCATGCGTGTTCGGATAAACTATATATTGGTTCCAGCAAACTACTATTGGAGCTTCCCCTTCGCAGTGAATCGGATTTTAATCGTTTCTTCGATTGGTGTCACGCCAACTTTGATTTGGTATTATTTTCCATAGAACGCCAAGATGACCCGGCAGATGTGGATCGTATTATGAAGTACGCCAGTTGCATTATTACGACTCCCTTGTCTAATGTTGAAGATTTGGAATCCTATCGGGATTATTATCTTTCTTTGGCGGACAGCAATCGAGTTATTTTATCAAAAGTTCGCTTTGTGGCGTGGGATTATTGCGAAGGTGTAGCACCCGGTAAAGAACAGTTGGCTGAAATTGTGGGACGGGAATTGTATTTAGGAGAAGTTTCTCATAGTGAAAGTCGTACTCGGAAGAAAAATAGACTTCCCTGCGAACGTGCAGAAGCGTGCAGAGAAGACGCTAAACAATATGAGGAAATTATCGAAAGGCTTATAGGCTAAGATGATGAAACGAATCCGTTTTCTATGGGACTTCCCGAAAATTCTTCGGGCGGTCAGCTTTGGCTTAACTCAGGCGTCTTCTGTAACAGAAGCCTATCGCTACTGTTGCCTGAGTATGCCGGCTTCGGCTCAATATTTCTTTGACGGGTGGATTACTGCACTTCGCAACCAAAATCAAGAAAAAGTTTCCCAAGAATCAGAACGATTATGGCACCTTTTTTATTACTCCCCATTGGTTCGGATGGTCATTAATTTGCTGTTTTTACTTCCGTACGTATGGGATCGTAGGGACAAGTTGAATAAATTGCTGTGGGAAATTTCAGAACTTGGAAGAATCCGCATTGCATTGGGCAATGTATCGGATATTTTTTTACTACAGCAGTTTTTGTTAATGAACGATCGTTTTCCTTGTATGGAAGCCGCTCAGTTATTTTTGTATCAGCTTCCAAAAGGTAAATTAGGGAAACGAATGAAGCGTCATTTGCAGGATATTCTTCTTGCTTCAAATTCGGATTTTGAAGAGCAGGGGAAAGTCTTTGCGGCAGTATCTGTAGGGAGCGTGCTGTGGGGTGAAATGAATTTATGTTCGAACTTGGCGATGAGTGTTTTTCTCCGAAAGAAAATGGTTCATTTTGATGCAACGCTTTGGGAGGCACCTTAAATTTGGGTAGTCAGTTACTTTATGGAAGGGAAGGATTTTATGAAAAGATATATAGCTTTATTTATTCTGTTTACTATCTTATTGGGAAGCGTTATGGTAGATGTGCATGGAGTGTATGGAAATGGGGAATACGGCAATAAAGCGTGGATACCGGATTGTGTAGATTGTGTGGGCAGTGACGGAAAGAATTACGTAAAAGACAGGGACTATTGGATTTTATTCTATAATCAGCAGGGCGGTGGCTGGTTTTGGCACGCGGAAGGTGGAGAAAATGTAAAGAAACTGCGTATTGTCAGTACTGACGGCGTGCTTCAAACGGTGTATTGCGTGGGTACCGGTTTGCCTTATATTGATAACGGGGAGAAATATGCCCGGGAGGATCCCGACGTTATGAATGAATATTTTGGACGATTGCCTGCTTCTGCGCAACAGGGAATTTACCTTGCTCTTTTGTTTGGATACGAAGATGGTTTGTCTTCACCTGTTCCCGGCACGAATGAAGATGATTTTTGGATGGCGACGCAAGTGTTAGTTTGGGAATATCACCAAGGACTTCGTGAAGGGACTGCACCTCGTAAAGCCAATGGACAAATTGGCGCGGACGTATATTACAATATTATCCGCAATCGACCTGCAGAGCGTTGCTACGACTGGCTCTTAAGTCAAATTCGGGCGTATCTTGCGTTTCCGTCGTTTGTACAGAAAACAGCCAGTGATCAAAAATCTTCGTACATGCTCACGCAATACGAGAAAAACGGCACTTATATTTTGGAATTGTATGATGAACATCAAACCGGCGCTCAATTGGATGTTGTCCGTGAAACGGGTGCAATTGTGGATTGGTTGACGATTACATATTTGGGCGCATATCGGTACAGAATTGAATCCACACGACCTATAAATGGTGATTTTATACTTACGGTGCAAAAGCAGATGAAACAGGGATATAAGAAACTGCTTTTCTTTTCCGATGGCACCAATGATACGCAGGTGGTTGCTTGTCGTTCTACACGGGCATCTTCGCCTAGAGAAGTGGGATATATACAGGTTGCGACAGAAGATTACGTGGAAAAGGGAAGCCTTGAAATCACCAAATATACTCAAGGTGGCGATGTATCCGGATTTACCTTTTTAATTAAGGGAATCTCCGAAACAAACGATTTCTTTTCTCAAAATATTTCCACAGATGAATGGGGAAAAGCAATATTCAAGGACATCCCTGTAGGTACTTATGAAATTAGAGAAATACTTCCCAAAGACAGTCCATGGCAGACGCCTGGAGTGCAGCAGGTGGTTGTTTCAGATCGTTTTACTTCTAATGTTGTTTTTAATAATGCATTAAAAACAGGCAATATATTTATTACAAAGACTTTTGAAGGAAGATCCACGCCGTGGGAAGGAATCCCCTTTGAAATTACGGGGGAATATCAGGGAATACAAGTGTTTGAACAACGGGTACATACAAATTCGGCAGGAGAAATTATACTTACGGATATTCCCATTGGCACGTATACCATTACAGAACTTGCCGGTACGCAGTGTGCACTGTATGCTCTTAGTGAATCGCAAACTATACAGGTTTGCGCCGGCGAAACCAATCGGGTAACAATTCATAATGTAGCCAAAAGAGGGTCTGTTGAAATAAAGAAAAAAGGTTCGGCGATTCAATCTGTGGAAGAAATGGATGGCATTTACATCCCTGTTTTTGAAACTTATCCTCTATCAGGCGCAGTATTTGAAGTTTATACAAGCGAACCTATTTGCGGTGATGACGGAACCGTTCGGATACCTAAAGATACTTTAGTAGATCGTATTGTGAAGATCAAGGCAAATATCTTTCTCAACCCCTTTATCCGGGTGTGTACCGCCTTGAGGAGGTTGTTGTCCCTGAGGGCTACCGTGTGTCTGAGAAGAACGAAACGGTCTTTGTTACTGTGGAACCTAACCGGGTTGTCTGTGTTGAAATTGAAAATTCTCTTATAAACAGTCAAGTTTCGTTCAGCAAGCTTTTGGAAGGTGGGAATCAAGAACTGTATAAGCAGGTTTCTTTTGGGTTATATGCACAGGAACCGATTTTTGCGTTGGATGGCTCTTGTGTACCCACGGACGGATTGATTTGTATTGCTCAAGCAGAAACTAACGGCACTGTATTTATGGAAACGCCTTTCTCCGGGAGCTTCTACGTGCGGGAAATGAAAACAGCTCCGGGTTACGTTGTGGACAAAAAAATATATCTTGTTTTGAACGGTACCATTCATCAAGGACAACCTCTTCTGAATTCTAAAATTCCCGTTAATCCAAAAACCGGAGAAGAAACGCATCCTTATGCGCTGTTTGGGCTTATAATTATAACAAGCTGTGTCGTTTGTCGCGTTGCATTTTATACAAAATCAAGGTATAATAAACAAGTGTTGTTTTAACTCTTTTCGGCAGGTGTGTTGTTTTTGAAGACTTATTATTATACAACTAAAGAATTTGCAGAGGAAGCCATTGAATGTGGACTGAAATTAAGTCATGCGGCTTCCATTACTGCGCCTGTTTACGGAAGAGAATTGCCGTGTATTGTTACGTATATTCATCCGGAGGATTGTCCTAAAGAATGCCGATTGGAGGCAGTACTTAAATTGCGCCTGGAAGACGGAAAGGCATTTGTGGGAGAGGGCTTGTTCTCGGGGGAACGATACGCAGCATCTTTGGTGGCAGCTAAAGAGTATCGGATTGGCACATACAGAAAGCCTGTTTGTTTGGTAATTTGTTCTGTTCTTCCGGAACAGATTGAAGCTTATGATCCGACTATGGATGAACCTCTTCTTTATGAATCTTCAGAGAACCTTTATCGGGATACTGCGATGAGCCGTGTTCAAGAGTCGGAAGTTTTCAAGGAATTGGCTTTAGCGGCATATTACGATCAAGAAGCGGCGCAAGGCCGTTGTATTCGGAAAGAGGAACAGGATTCAGTGGTATATTTATCGAGTGAGCATGAAACGACGATTTATTGCTGTCGTCGTATTTGAGGACAGAATGTATAGGAAAGGACTGTAAACAAATGGCAGAGGGCACAGAAGAAAGAAAAGAGCAGGGCGGGCGGCCCGGCGGAAACTACAATAACCGCAGACGCCATCATGGGCATCGGCATTCTAATAATCCTAATCGGTTTAACAATGGACCTCGTCCTGAAAGTGAGTCGAATAATCAAAACCGGAATTTGGAGGCTAGTCAACAGCGTTTCGGAAATGGACCCCATGCACCAAATCATTCCAGAAGGGACAATTTTGGCGGGCAGAGGGATTTTGGAAGAAGACATGAGCCTATTAAAGCGCATGAAACGCTGGAAGATATTCAGAAGGATATTTTGCGCATTGAGAAAGAAATTGAGATGGAAATTTCTGAGATTTCTGCTGCGAGATTAGGTGTATGACAGCATTATACCAATGTTTGGGGAGGTATGAAAGATGAAGCTTGTGCTTGCGATTGTACAGGATGAAGATTCTGTAAGTGTGATGGATGAACTCAATGTAAATGGTTTTATGGTTACAAAGATGTGTTCCTCCGGAGGCTTTTTACGGGCAGGAAACACAACCCTTTTGATTGGTATTGAAGAAAATAGGGTTGAACAAGTATTGAAGATTCTTGAGTCCGCTTGTAAGAGCCACAAGAAATTGATTAATTCTGCCATGAATACCGGAACGGCAGTGGCCGGTGCATATCTTTCGTACCCGGTAGAAATTACGGTTGGTGGTGCAACTGTTTTTGTGGTAGATGTGGATCAGTTCCATAAATATTAAACGGGGTTTTATGCTATTTGACGATTTGTATGGGCAGAACGAAATTAAGAAGATATTGAAAGACATGATTGCGGGAGACAGAGCTAGCCATGCCTTTGTCTTTTGTGGTCCGGATGGAATTGGTCGTAAATCGTTTGCCAAACAGTTTGCCGAAGCACTTATGTGTGGGGAACGGCAAGAAGGAGAAGCTGAACCCTGTCATCGATGCGTGGGTTGTACGTTGATGCAGAATAACACCAATCCGGACTACGTAATTATCACCGAAGAGGATGGAAAAAGCACCATTGGTGTGGAGACGATTCGAAATATGCAAGAAGATTTGGCCACTTCACCGGAATATGGCAGAAAGAAAGTGTACGTAATTGCATCTGCGGAGAAACTTACGGTACAAGCACAGAATGCATTGCTCAAAACCATTGAAGAACCGCCGGAATATGCTGTGGTGATTTTAATTTGTTCAAATATTTCTCTTTTGATTGAAACGGTGCGATCTCGTGTGGTTCGGTTGGATTTTGCCAGAAACAGTGATGCTCACGTACTGGCGGCTTTTGATGCACAATGCAGGGAAAGGGCGAAACAGGGGGAGGATGTACCGGAAGCACCGAAAGAGTTGATTTGCGCGTATGCGGACGGAATTATCGGAAGAGCTTTGGAAATTCAAGATTACAGTACGTTCCTGGACCTTCGGGAACAGATTGTGCAGGTTCTTAGGCTACTTCCGGAAGGGAAAGTGGAGTTTTTGATTCGATTCTCGCAATTGTTTGAAAAACAGTCCGCGCATAAAGAGTTTTTGTTTTTCTCTATGAATTCATTACTACGCGATATTATGTTGACTGCGCGGTACGGAAATCAAGGGAAATTGCAAAATATACAATTCCGGGATACTATACAGAAATTGGCGGGAAATATTGGTTATCACCGTGCAAGTCGCTGTATTGAGATACTTGGTGAAGCCTGGACATTATTGGGTAAGAATATAAATTACAAACTGACTGTGGACAGTACCGCAATCAGATTGCAGGAGGCGTTTAAATGACAGAAGTTGTAGGTGTTCGTTTTAGAAATACGGGAAAGATGTATTATTTTTCTCCAAACGGATTGGAAATTCGAAAAGGTATGCACGTGCTTGCGGATACCTCCCGTGGGATTGAATATAGCGAAGCGGTAACAGACGTGCGCACCGTCGAGGACACAGAGATTGTGGCGCCCCTTCGCAACATTGTCCGTATCGCTACGGAGGAAGATCAAAAGACTTTTGAGGAGAATCGCCAGAAAGAGAAAGAAGCCTTTCTGGTTTGTCAAGAGAAGATTCGCAACCACGAATTAGATATGAAGCTGATTGACGTGGAATACACCTTCGATGGAAATAAAGTCTTGTTTTATTTTACGTCGGAGAATCGAATTGATTTCCGAGATTTGGTAAAGGAATTAGCTTCTGTTTTCCGTACCCGAATTGAACTTCGTCAAATTGGTGTTCGAGATGAAGCTAAGACAGTAGGTGGTCTTGGAATTTGCGGAAGAGTACTTTGTTGTGCATCCGCTTTTGGTGATTTCCAGCCTGTTTCTATTAAAATGGCGAAAGAACAGGGTCTGTCTTTGAGTCCCACCAAGATTTCAGGAACCTGCGGTAGATTGATGTGCTGTTTGAAATACGAACAAGAAGCGTACGAGGATGCCATTCGACGTGTACCCGGTGTAGGTGCGCTGGTGGAAACACCGGAGGGTAAAGGGATTGTGGCGGCCAACGATTTGCTTCGGGAGACCGTACAGGTTCGTTTGGATAAAGACGACGAGAATTCTGATTTGGTTAAGTTTAAAGCGGATGAGGTACAAGTTTTGAAGAAGAAAAAGCCCCATGGCGGACACAATCAGGAACCAAACCATGAATCCAACAAAATAGAGGAGGAAGAGGTTTGATTAAAATGAATACCGAAAGATATGCACATATGTATGAACGGTTGAAAGCAAGCGGTCAAGAGCACTTGCTGACATTCTATCATCAACTCTCAACGAATGCACAAGAACAGCTTCTTGAACAATTGGAAGCTGTAGATTTTACTTTAATGCAAACGCTTTACAAGAAGGCCATTTGTGAAGTTGGACACGATACTGCCCCTGCCTTTTGCGAAATTGAACCTCTTGCCTATTTAGATACAACAAAGATGTGTGCAAAAGAGAAAGTGACGCTCAGCCGCAAAGGTCTTGCATCTATTGGAAGTGGCGAGCTGGCGGTGCTTACTATGGCCGGAGGCCAGGGCACCCGTTTGGGACACAATGGACCAAAAGGTACATATTCCATTGGGCTTCCGGGGAATGAATCATTATTTGAAATTCAATGTAAAGGAATTCAAAAAGTGGCGCAACGAGCCGGTTTTGCACCGCATTGGTATATTATGACCAGTGCGATTAATCACGAGGAGACGGTGTCGTTTTTTGAGACCAAGAACTATTTTGGATACCCCAAAGATCGCGTTCATTTCTTCCCACAAATGATGATTCCTGCCGTCACTGTGGATGGAAAGTTGCAACTTGCTTCTGAAAGTGAACTGCTCAGAAGTCCCAACGGGAACGGTGGCATGTTCGTTTCTTTAGCTAAATGCGGTTTGTTGGAAGAGATGAAAAAACAAGGTGCAAAGTATTTATTCGTATGCGGTATTGATAATTGTTTGGTAAAGATGGCAGATCCTATGTTTTTGGGCGCTATGTTAAATGATGAGACGAAGCCTCAAGCAGCAGCAAAGTCCTATATTAAACGGGATCCGGGAGAGAAAGCAGGTATTTTCTGTCGTCGCGATGGTCGTCCCGGTGTATTGGAATATACGGAAATTCCGCAGGTTTACGCAGAAATGAAGAATGCGAATGGCGAGTGGACTTATGGTGACACCAACGTATTGAATTATATTTTCACGATAGATGCGGTGGAACGTCTTGCGACCATGGGCACAGAGTACCATATAGCGACGAAGAAATTAACTTATTTAGATACGGAGACAAAACAGAAAATGACTGTACCAAAAGGATATAAATTTGAACTGTTCTTGTTTGATACTTTTTTGTATTTAGATAATTTGCAAGTAGTTCGAATTGAACGCACGGAAGAATTTGCTCCCGTGAAGAATCCTACGGGTGTCGACAGTGCGGAGTCTGCAAGAGAAATGTATTTAGAATTTGATAGAACGAATCCGAGAAAATGGGAGGAACAAATATGAGCGACAGAATTATGATGAAGAACCCTTTGGTAGAGATGGATGGGGACGAAATGACCCGTGTTGTATGGGCCAAGATTAAAGATATTGTATTAAATCCCTTTGTTGATCTCAAAACCGAGTATTACGATTTGAGTATTCAAAACCGAGATTTGACCGAAGATCAAGTGACGATGGACAGCGCTTTGGCTACTAAGAAGTATGGTGTGGCGGTTAAATGTGCTACGATTACCCCAAATGCCGCCCGTGTGAAAGAGTTTGATTTACATAAGATGTGGAAGAGTCCCAACGGAACCATTCGTGCGGCTTTAGATGGCACGGTGTTCCGAGCTCCTATTTTGGCAGAAGGAATTACACCCTTAGTTCCTTCCTGGACGAAACCCATTACCATTGCCCGTCACGCTTACGGTGATATTTATTCTGCGGTGGAATCCAAGGTGCCTCAAGGCGGTAAAGCGGAATTGGTTGTGACAGATGCGGCGGGCAATGAAACCAGAACTTTGATTAAGGAATTCTCCCGTTCTGACGGAATTGTAATGGGAATGCATAATTTAGATGCTTCCATTCACAGCTTTGCAAAGACGTGTTTTGAATATGCTTTAGATCAAGGTATTGACCTTTGGTTCTCTGCTAAGGACACCATTTCAAAGACTTACGATCACCGCTTCAAAGATATTTTCAACGAAATGTATGAAGCTGAATACAAAGAGGCTTTTGAGAAGAAAGGTATTACATTCTTCTACACGCTGGTAGACGATGCTATTGCTCGTGTAATGAAGTCTCAAGGCGGTTTCTTATGGGCCTGCAAGAACTATGACGGTGACGTATTCTCGGACATGTTGGCAACTGCCTTCGGAAGCCTTGCTATGATGACTTCTGTATTAGTATCTCCTGATGGATACTATGAGTACGAGGCGGCGCATGGCACCATTCCCCGTCACTATCACAAATATTTGAAAGGGGAGAGTACCTCCACGAATCCTATTGCAACGCTGTTTGCTTGGACGGGTGCTTTGGCAAGACGGGGTGAATTGGATAACATTCCGGAATTGACTGCTTTTGCAAAGCGCGTTGAACAAGTAACCATTGCGGCTGTAGAAGAAGGGTTTATGACCGGTGACCTTGCACTCATTTCAACCGTGCCGAATAAAAAGGTATTAAGCTTAGATGAATTCTTGAAAGAGGTTGCCTCCAGAATATGATCAAGTTTCTTATTCGTCGCTTTGTGCCTAATTATGAGCAAGTGCAAGACAAACAAGTTCGAGAACGATACGCAGTGCTAGCCGGTGGGCTCGGTATGTGTGGAAACGCAGTTTTGTTTGTACTGAAATTAATTATTGGTATTTCGATGAATAGTATTTCCGTTATATCCGATGCTTTCAATAACTTGTCGGATATGGGTTCTTCTGTGGTAATGATTTTCAGTGCCAAGATGAGTAATAAGCGTCCGGATAAAGAACATCCTTTTGGCCATGGTCGCGTGGAGTATTTAGCTTCTTTAGCAGTGGCAGTATTGATTCTGGTCGTAGGTGTGGAATTGATGAAGTCCTCTGTTGAGAAGATTTTCTCTCCATCTTCGCTACACTTTAACGTTATTTTGGTTGGAATCTTACTGGCATCCTTGTTGGTGAAAGTTTGGTTGTTTGTTGCTAATCGCTACATGGGTAGACGCATTCAATCCGGGGTTTTGCTGGCAACTGCTAAAGACTGCTTAAATGATGTGATGGCAACGGGTGCCATTGTCATTGCTACTATTATTGGTCATTTGACGAAACTTCCGTTGGACGGTTATTTGGGCGCAGGTGTTGCTTTGTGGATTTTGTGGGGCGGTATCGGCATTATTCGAGATGTGATCGACAATCTTTTGGGAAAGGCACCGGAACACGAATTGGTTCAAAAGATTGAACGGCTTGTACTTGCCGGAGATGGGGTAGAAGGCGTTCATGATTTGATGGTTCACGATTATGGTCCGGGTCGAATTTTTGCGTCTGTACATGCTGAAGTTCGCGCTGATGCAGACGTTGTTTATATCCATGAAGTAATTGATGCCACTGAGCAACAAGCAATGCAGGAACTGGGCATTCCGTTGGTTATTCATATGGATCCGATTTCTATGAATTGCGAACGGACAAACGCACTGAAGCATGATGTTATGGGTGTGGTTGCTGCATTAGATCCTGCGTGCACCATTCACGACTTTAGAGTAACCGACGGTGAGAATCGAATTAATTTGATTTTTGATCTGGTGGTTCCCGTGGAAACCACTGCAGAAAGAAGAAAGGCCTTGACAGATTGTATTTGTCAAAGCCTGAAAGCGCAAGATTCCCGCTATTGGTGTGTTATTCAAATTGACAATGCGTATTGATTGTAATCGGTATTGTAAGGGGCCCCTAAATAGCTGGATGTAACCAGAATCTGAATATTATTTTCTTTTGCGAATTGAAGCAATGTTTCTGTAGAAGTACGTCTACGATCTTCATCGTATACTGCGAAAGGTTCATCTAATAATAGGGGAAGGGGATTCCCTGCATCTGCCAGTAGTTTTAATTCTGCTAATTTCACTGCTAAATGAATTTGACTGCCGGTAGCGCCACGATAGTGTTTGCTATTTCGCACAATGCCTTGATGCGATACTGCAGGCTCTAAATCTCTGGATAATTCCATCTCTTTGTAACGACCGGAAGTCAGATTCCCAAGCACAGTGCCGGACTGTGCAGCTAATCTAGGCGCCAAATCGCTTTTTTGTTTCTTCTCTGCGCGCTTCAAAAGATCCATTGCCAATGCGATGGCCCTTTTATGTCGTTGATACTGTGCAATTGTGTCTTCCGTGGCAATAATGCTATCTTTCATATCTGCAGGAGATTCGCTATTCTGCATGAAACGATACAGTGTCTCCATTTGTGCACGGTCGTAGGTGATTTTTTGATCCAAGGCAGAAAGCTTTGCGGTTAGCTCTGCTTTGTCTTTTCGATCCCGGTCGATTGCTGCCAAACATTGAGTGGCATTCTTACATTGCTCGTCCAAAGTATCCATTGCATCCGCAATTTCATCGGGATTACTGCTCTCTAAAGACAGTAACTCGCACAAAGCTTGCTCTCGGTATTGGAGCGTTTCATCTAACGCATACAATTCGTTCTTTCCGCCGGTGCGCACAAGAATTAAACCTAAAGAGAAAATAAAAAACAGTGCGCATGCAACCGCACAGGTAAGCGTACGGACAGTTTCGCTTAAGGGATTAAAACCGATCCATTCCAATCCCCATTCAAATGGAAGCAAGCATGCCGTTAAGACCAAAGCGCTTAATATCATGAAGAGGATTAACAAGTCGGATCGTAGCCAT
>JAZRHX010000084.1:0-1309 GCA_045644985.1 Clostridia bacterium
TTCAAATAAAGCCTTCAAATTCGGGTCAGAGGCCGCCATACCGTAGGCTTTGTACTTCTTAACCATCAATTTCTCATAATCAATCAATTCAGAAGCAAAGCCCAGTTCTTTTGCGGGCATAATAGAGTCCTCCGGCTTACAAGGCTGAGGAGGCTGTTGGTTGTTGTTGGGTGAAGTTTGAACCATACAATCAAATCCTTTCAGAAATTTTACCGGTATTTTCTGCACAAAACGCATACTTTATACCTTTAACGCCAAAATAATTGTATCAAGGAGGTTTTCTATGGTCGGCTTTGTGCGAACAATTCTGATGTATACGTTGGTTATCATTGTCCTTCGCTGTATGGGCAAAAGGCAAATCGGGCAACTGCAGCCCTATGAATTTGTAATTGCCTTGATGATTTCAGACGTGGCCTCCATTCCCATGCAGGACATCGCTGTGCCTTTGTGGAACGGCATTATTCCCATTCTCTCCCTGCTTTTCCTCCAGCTAATTCTCTCTTTCCTTATTATGAAGCACAAAAGCATTCGAAACATTATCTGCGGCCGCCCCTGTGTGCTCATTCGCCGGGGCACCATCGTCGAAAGCGCCCTGCGAAACCAAATGTACAATTTAGACGATTTATTGGAGGCTCTTCGGGTAAAAGGCTTTCCAAAAGTAGACGACGTACTCATGGCAGTGTTAGAAAACAACGGAGAACTCAGCGTCCTTCCCTACAGCCGCGCGGAACCGCCCCAACGTAGCGATTTAAGCATTCAAACCTCCGAGAACCTCGTCACCGATTTAATCGTGGGGGGCTACCTAATGCGGGACAATTTGGCGTTGTGTGGCATTTCGAAGGAAACACTCAAAGGAGAAATTGTAAAATGCGGCGGCAAATCCTTCGATGACGTTTTCTACTGCTATGTAGATGCAGAGGGCGTATTCTATACCCAGCTAAAGGAGCAAGCGCGATGAAACTGTACAGAAATACGTGGATTTTCATATTGGCTTTAATCATATTAGTGAGTTTGGTGATGGTACCCACCACCCTTTTTACCCGCATGCTAAGACAGGATATTGAGAAGTTTGAAAGCGCTATGAACAAAATCAATCTGCAACTGGCGAAAGGCACAGACCCAAAGGACGCTTGCGACGATTTAGAGCGCCTGTGGCACGCCCACCGAAAACATTGGAGCTTCTATGTACACCACAATATCGTAGATACTTTAGACATGCAATTTGCCGTCTATTTAACGGAAAGCCGGAACCAAAACGTAAAGGCGGCTCTTTCAGAAGCCGCCCGCATTGTTAGTTTATTAAGAGCCG
>JAZRHX010000085.1:0-1112 GCA_045644985.1 Clostridia bacterium
GCACCAGCAGCAATACCGCAAGTCGCCATACCCACAACCACGCGAACTCCGTTCTGCTCATTTCGTAAATTCATCTCAGCTTTGGTCTTCTCCTTCAAAGCTCTAAGTTCTTCTAATGATTTCATCTAGTACACCTCCAAAAATCTCCTGTGAATGATTCTCAACATATCCCTTAATCCATTGCAATATTTCGTATTCTTCTATAGGCGCTCCATCCAGAACTTCTCTTATTTGATCCGTATCAAAAACGTATTCTCCGTTCACGGAAGAAAGTGTCAGTATGTATCGGTTGTCCGGTTTCTCCATAATCAACATCATGATGGTCTCCCCCAAATCTCCCAGCGGAAGACGATCTATATGATTGATTTGAAAAGAACCACAAGTTTCAGTACCCTCTCCCAGCGCAGAATGAATCGAAAACGTTCCGCCGGCTTGTTCGCAAGCCATCTTGAAGAACGGGATTCCCATTCCCACGTTTCTCGTTGTTCGGCTGGTGGTGAAAGGATCTGTCACTTTTTGTAAAAGTTCCGGAGACATCCCGCACCCATCATCCTCAATCTTCACACACAGATAACCGCCCGGTGCAACATATACTTCAATTTGAATCCGCGACGCACCGGCAGTAATTGAATTCTGGGCAAGATCATGGATGTGGAGGGATATATCTCTTAACATACGCAGTCGCCTTTATAACAAACTCCACAGAAATCTCAGTACTTCGCAAGAATTCCGGGAACTTCACTCTCATCCAAACGGCCGTATACATCATCATTGATGGTAATAACCGGAGCCAGTCCGCAGGCGCCGATACAGCGACAAGCATCTAAGGAGAACTTACCGTCCTCGCTGCAATCGCCTACGTCCATATTCAATTCGCTCTTAAGCCGCTCTAACACTTTATCTGCACCCTTTACGTAGCAAGCAGTGCCAAGACATACAGAAATCTTGTACTGACCCTTAGGCTTTAAAGAGAACTGGGCATAGAACGTAACAACACCGTAAATTTCAGCAAGGGGAATACCGGTATGTTCAGAAATAAACTTCTGCACTTCCAAAGGCAGGTAACCATAAATTTCCTGCGCTTCATGCAAAATATGAATCAAAGAACCGGG
>JAZRHX010000086.1:0-1204 GCA_045644985.1 Clostridia bacterium
TGCAGATATTCCGGGCTTAATTGAAGGTGCTTCGGAGGGTGTTGGGCTAGGTCACGAGTTCTTACGTCATATTGAACGTACTCGTTTGATTCTGCATGTGATTGATATTTCCGGTAGCGAAGGCAGGGATCCTTTTGAGGATTTCTTGACTATTAATCGGGAACTGGCGCAGTTTAATGAAAGTCTTGCGGCACGTCCCCAGCTTCTTGTGCTGAATAAGATGGATATGCCCGGTGCCGAAGAACAGTTGGTGATTTTTAAAGAAAAGTTCAATCGTTGGCTCCAAGAACATGAGGAACTAAACGACGCCATCGAGAAAGGCGCCTACCGGATTTTCGAAGTGATGGCAGCCATTGCGGAAGGCACGAGAGAACTTATGTTATATACGGCCAGCATTTTAGATAAATTTCCGCAAGAAGCATTTACGGTGGAAGAACTGCCGGCAGACGTATCCGAACAGGAGGAAGAACCTTTCGCCGTGTCGATAGATCCCGATGGTGCATACAACGTACAGGGAGCTTGGGTGAAGAATTTGGCGGCGTCCATTAATATGACAGATGAGGAGTCCAGTCGGTATTTCCAAATGCAGCTTAAGAAGAAAGGCCTTTTTGACAAGCTGCGAGAAATGGGAATCCAAGACGACGACACTGTGCGAATTTATGATTTTGAATTCGATTATATGGAGTAATCAATTATGTATGAGAATGGTGAACAATATACAGCAAATGCAGTTTTGGTGTTGCATGTGCTCAAATGTGTAGGGGCGCCTATTACAGACTTCTATTTGACCGACTTGATGATGGGTCCCGGGTTAGTGAATTATTTTACCATGGAACAGTGCCTGGACCAACTTACGGAAGGCGGGTTTATTGCCAGACGTTTAGACAGCATGGGCGTTGCCTTCTACAATCTTACCGGGAAAGGGGAAGAAATGCTTTCCTCCATGAAGTATATGCTTTCCGGAGGTTTGGGTGCTCGATATGAAAACTATGTTCGCAATCGGAAGGCAGAAGTGACGGGTAGAATGCATATTGATGCCACCTGTTTTGAGGATTCCAATCACAACCTATACGTGCGTTGCTTTGTACGAGACGGTTTGATGGGTGTGGTAGACGTTACGTTGCCTGTGGCCAACAAAGCAGATGGGGAACAGATCTGTAATGCTTGGAGAAAGTCGGAGGCCAAGCGGTCTTAGGAAGACAAG
>JAZRHX010000087.1:0-7339 GCA_045644985.1 Clostridia bacterium
CAGGTTCCAACGTAACCCCTGAAAGACTTCGTTTTGACTTCCAGCATTTGCAAACCGTTACTCCGGAAGAACTGGCTAAGATTGAGCAAGCAGTAAACGATGCTATTGCAGAAGATTACGCGGTTGTTACAGAAGTTATGGACGTTAATGAGGCTAAGAACTCCGGTGCTATGGCCTTGTTTGATGAGAAATACGGGGACAAGGTTCGGGTGGTGCGTATGGGAGATTACAGCATGGAACTTTGCGGCGGTACTCACGTAAGCAACACCGCTTCCATCGGTCTTTTCAAACTGGTACACGAAAGTGCAGTTGCCGCCGGTGTACGCCGTATTGAAGCCGTGACCGGTCAAGGTGCAAGAGCGTTGTTTATGGAAGAAGAAGCGGTGCTTAGCGACGTATTGGGCGCTATGAAAGCGAACCAGAACGACGTGGTATCCAAAGTCCGTCAACTTTCGGAGCAACATAAAGCACTTTCTAAAGAATTGGAAGCGATGAAGATGGCACAGGCTACCCAAGATACAGACAGTTTGATTGAACAAGCCGTGGACGTAAACGGGGTGAAGCTGGTAACCGGTCGTTTTGATGCATTAGAGGGAGAGGCTTTGAGAGACCTTTGCGAGCGTCTTCGTTCCAAACTTGCTTGCGGTGTTGTACTGGTTGCATCCGGCAACAGTGATAAGGTATCCATTGTAGCGATGGCAACGAAAGAAGCTTTGGACAAAGGCGTACATTGCGGCAAATTGGTGAAGCAGGCAGCCGGTATGTGCCAAGGCGGTGGCGGCGGCAGACCGGATATGGCGCAAGCAGGCGGCAAGAACGTAGCGGCCATTGATGAGATGCTGGCACAAGTTCAGAATATGTTGGGGTGAGGGTAAAATGGACGATTGTATTTTCTGTAAGATTATTAAAAGGGAAATCCCTTGTAACAAGGTGTATGAGGACGACACTTGTATTGCATTTTACGATATTGCGCCCCAAATGCCGGTGCATATTGTTGTAGCCGCTAAGCGCCACGTATCTTCCGTACTTGGTTTTTCCAAGGAGGATGCTGCGTTCTTGGGCGGTATTCAGTTGGCAATCGCAGAGATTGCCCGCAAACTTGGTTTGGAAGAGAACGGTTTTCGCGTGATCAATAACTGTGGCAAAGATGCGAAGCAGTCTGTGCCTCATTTGCATTATCACATCTTAGCCGGCGGCGATATGGGAGAAAAGATTGTATGAATGACTGGACCGATATCACCCTGCAAATCAGTTCCGCTGACGTGGATACCGTAACGGCTATTGCCCAAATGTGCATGCCCGGCGGCATTTACATTGAGGATTATTCGGATTTTGATACAGATATTCAGCAGTTTGGTCCCATCGAGATTATTGATGAGGATTTGCTGAAGAAAGCGCAGGACAAGGAACATGCTACTGTGCATCTGTACATCAGTCCGGAGGAAGACCCCAAAGAAGCACTGTCTTTCTTGGAGGAGAGGCTCAGTGCTTGCGGTGTTGCCTATACGGTGCTTTCCGGCATTGTGCGGGAAGAAGACTGGGCGAACAACTGGAAGCAGTATTTTAAACCATTGCCCGTGGGTGAGAAACTTCTGATTGTGCCTTCTTGGGAGGAAGAAATTCCGGCAGGATGCGAAGGCCGTACTCATTTAGAAATTGATCCCGGTATGGCATTTGGTTCCGGTCAACATGAAACCACCAAGTTGTGTCTTGAAATGGTGGAGAAATGTGTGAATCCCGGAAGCTACGTGCTAGACGTAGGAACGGGTAGCGGTATTCTCGCAATCGGCGCCTTGCTCTTAGGGGCGAAAGAGGCAGTGGGTATTGATATTGACAAACTTTCTGTAAAAATCGCAGGGGAGAATGCCCGCTTAAACGGCGTGGACGACCGTTTCAAAGCGGTTTGCGGCGACTTGGCAACGGGAATTTCCGGCAAGTTTGACGTGGTTTGTGCCAATATTGTGGCCGATATTATTCTCCGACTGCTTCCTGACGTTGGACCGCTGATGACCGACGCGGGAGATTTGATTGTATCCGGTATTATTGAAGAACGGAAACAGGACGTATTGGATGGATTGGAAGAATATGGGTTCGTAGCCGTTGATATTTTACAGGACCGTGGCTGGTGCTGTATGCGGGCGAAGAAGAAATAAGGAGGTTACCCTATGAACATTGTATGTTTGGATTTAGAAGGTGTATTGGTGCCGGAAATTTGGATTGCTTTTGCCAAAGAAAGTGGCATCCCGGAACTCACGCGTACAACTCGGGATGAACCGGATTACGATAAACTCATGCGGTGGCGTTTGGGTATTTTGAAAGAGCATGGTTTGGGCTTGAAAGAAATTCAAGAAACCATTGCCAAGATTGAGCCTTTGCCCGGTGCACGGGAATTTTTGGATAAATTAAGAGCGATGACGCAGGTAATCATTATCAGTGATACCTTCTCTCAATTTGCCACACCTTTAATGGAGAAATTAGGTTGGCCTACCATTTTCTGTAATTCTTTGGAAGTGGCAGAAGACGGCACCATTACCGATTTCAAGATGCGCATTGAGAATTCCAAGTTGACCACGGTAAAAGCCTTGCAGTCTATCGGTTATGACACGATTGCAGCCGGTGACAGTTATAATGACTTGGGGATGATTTTGAATAGTAAAGCAGGATTCTTGTTCAGAAGTACGGAAAGCATTAAGCAAGATTATCCGCAGCTTCCTGCCTTTGAAAGCTATGATGAATTACTTGTAAATATTGAGAAAGTACTGTGATTTACCTTGTTTTTTGAGCGGGTTTATGGTATGGTACGAGTATAAAGGAGGCAACGTAATATGTTTGAACAAAGTAAGTGGATTTGGGGCAGTCGCGAGGCAAAGCCGGATGAATATATGGATTTTAAGCTTGCTTTCAAAGCAGAAGCAGGTAAGAAGTATACGCTGCATTTGAGCTGCGATACAGACTACGCTTTATATAGCGAAGGCAAATTGGTTTCTTTCGGTCAATACGGAGATTATCCGGATTATAAGGTCTACGATACCATTTCTTTGGATGACGTGGTTCGAGAGGGCGAGAACGAGCTGATTTTGACCGTATATTATATGGGTGTCGATACACAAACCTATATTAAGAAGCCTGCCGGAACCATTTTCCAGATTACCGAAGATGATCAAGCTGTTCTTTGCTCGTCGGAGTCTATTCCCAGCCGTGTAACGCCGGGCTACGTGCCTTATCAAGAAATTCAGATTACCGTACAGCTGGGTTACTCCTGCTTGTACGATGCCAATTTGGCTGCGGCTCCTTTCAATAGCGGCAGCTTCGTTGTAGACGGACTTCCTATGGAGTTGTTCCCGAGACCCGTTAAGAAATTGGAATTGGCAGACCGCCCTATGGCGACGGTAGTACAGAGCGGCGGCTATTACGCGTATAAGGGCGCTGTAGAGAAGTTGTCTCAGTATATGGACCGTGCAGGTTTGGTGGTTCGCACCGATGAGCCGGTAAAGGTACTGGGGGCGGGGGAGCCAGTGACTGTAAGAAGCCTCCCGGGTGAAGACGGTGTTTACGCAATCTTGGATATGGGTACGGAAACTGCAGGATTCTTGGATATGGACTTCACCGTAGATGCGCCTTGCGACGTGATGATTGGTTGGGGTGAGCATTTGCTGGACGGCAGATGCCGGACTTCCATTCGTAACTTTGTAATGACGTACAAGGCAAAAGCGGGACGGAATCAGTTCCTGCATCCCTTTAGACGCCTTGGCTGTAAGTACGTGCAGATTTTCATTGCGGCAGAGGGCGCTACGCTGCATTACGTAGGGGTTCGAGAAACATTTTACCCCTTGAATGTAAAGAAATATGCGTCCGGAAACTTGCTTCGGGATCGGATTTGTAATGTAGCGGTAAATACACTTCGTCAGTGTATGCACGAACACTACGAAGACTGTCCTTGGAGAGAGCAAGCCCTCTATACCATGGACTCCAGAAATCAGATGCTTTGCGGATATTATGCCTTTGGTGAGACAGCCTTCCCCAGAGCAAGCCTTGATTTGGTATCCCACGGGATGCGGGAGGATGGATTGCTTTCTATTTGTTATCCTTCCGGTTTGGATGTACCGATTCCGTCTTTCTCTTTGGCTTATTTCATTCAGATGTGGGAATATTTGGTATATTCCAAGGATGCCGATTTCCTTCGTGAGAAATATCCTTTCTTGCAGAAGTTGATGGATACGTTCCTTCGCCGTCAGCGGGAAGATGGTTTAATTAATGACTTTAACGAGAAACCGGAATACTGGAATTTCTACGAATGGACCAAGGGGATGATTGGTTTGGAAACCATGAATCAAACCGGCTTTATGGTGGTTCCTGCGCCTTTGAATGCGATGCTGTCGGTTGCCCTTCAGAAACTGGCGAATATTGCTGAAGCGCTGGATATGCATGCGGATGCTGCTCAGTACCGCAGTGAAGCTGCGCGGATTAACGGTGCCCTTGCAAAGGCGTTCTACAACCCGGACACGAAGCTCTTTGAATCTTTCGATTGCCGTAATCAAGGGGATTACAGCGTGCTTACCAACAGCTTGTGCGTGCTTTGCGGTGCGGCAGATCGTGTAGACACGTCCGTTATGCTCAAAGTGATGGTGGATAACGGTCCTGCGGATACAGGACTTACGGTTCGTTCTTCGACGCTTTCCATGAATGCATTTAGATTTGATGCACTCTTGAAAGTCGATAAAGAAAAGTACGGTCCGATTATTATCGCAGAAATTGATCGGATTTATATGGATATGTTGCAGAGAGATGCAACTAGTTTCTGGGAGACGGCTCTTGGCGCTGCAGATTTTGAAGGTGCCGGCAGTTTATGTCATGGCTGGTCTGCATTACCTTTGTATTATTATGAAATACTAAAGGCGTGACATTTTTTGGATAGAGGGATTGAATGGCACAAGAAATGAACGCGCGCAAGCCTTTAACTACAAAACAAAAGATTCTCAAAATCATAGGCAGATGTTTCCTTGTGCTTCTGACCACTGTTGTGATCTTGGCCGGTACGTTATATATTATGCTGTACCGCTGTTGCAATGGTCCTTCTAATACGGCTCGGAACGTGTTTGTTACCACGCTTTTGGAAACCGGTCAGATGAAATTCTTGGCTTCTTGGGTGTGCTCCGATGCGGAAATTCAGGCCATTGTGGACCGTAACTCAATGAAGCCCATCGAAGAAGATATTGATCCGGATCAAATCGGTGGCGATGACTCGTCGGAAACGGATTACGACAGGGGAAAGGCTTTTGACGTAAACGGGATTCGCATTGAAACTGTATATGGTGTAGGCTTCTCCGGCAAGATGCTGATTATTAAAGATCCTTCTCAAGTTCGTTTGGGTTCCACCTACAACAATAGCTGGGGTGAATATGGTAAGCCCTTAGATTGGATTGTAACCAAAGAAGGGGCTGTCGCAGGAATTAACGGTGGTATCTACAACTCTGAATCGAATAAGGGCGGTAAACCACTGGGGGTTGTGGTGCAGGATGGAAAGATTTTGTATAACAAGCCTTATGATTTGAACGGTCTTTGGTTGATTGGTATGAACAGCGATTCCGATGTGAATCGTTTGGTTGTGAAAGATCTTTCGGGGATGTCTGCAAAACAGTCGGAAGCCTATATTAAAGAGGCGGGTATTCGAGATGCAGTTGTATTTCAGGATGAAGCTACGGACAAAAATAACCATTTTGTTCCCTTGATTATTAACGGTGAGGCCAGAGAAATCAGCGGTCTTGGTAGCGGTGCTAATCCCAGAACGGTGATTGGTCAGCGGAAAGATGGCGCTATTCTAATGCTGGTAACGGACGGTCGTGGTGCCGGTGGACATATTGGTGCTACTGCCGGGGATTTGATTGCCGTCATGCAACGTTATGGAGCCCATAACGCGGCGAATTTAGATGGGGGCAGCTCCACTTGCATGTACTACAACGGAGCGTGGGAAATGAACAGTGTTACGTTCTACTACCAGAATTCCTCCTGGAATTTACCGAATGGATTTGTGGTTATGCCAAAGGGGGAGGAGTAAGCAATGAAACAACCTCATTTTATTGGGAAGATTACCGCCAAAATTAGGCCCGGTTTTTGGTTATATTTTGCAATCTACGCTTTGGTGCTTGTGATTGCGGCAATGTGTTTTTTGATATATACGGAGAACAGTTTAACGAAATATGAAGCCTCCCAAGCGGAGCGTGTGGTGGTGCGGTATGCTCAATCTATTAAACACGATGCTCTTTCCGGAAAGCTTTCGGAAGGTTTATCCGTGCCTGCGCTTTATAAACAGTTTCATTTAGAAGATCAGTTTCTTGCCGACTATTGCCGACAGTTTTCAAAAGATACTAAGATGTCGGTTCAAAGGAAACCGGGTTCTTACGATACTGCACAGCCTATATATAATATTTATGCGGATGAAATTCAAGTTGGAGAAATGCAACTAAACGCGGTTGATTCCCGTACGATTTTTGCTATTTTGAATATAACTGATTGGGAGATTCATTCTTTTGAACCCCTTGTGGCTCGATATCCTGCGAACAACATTTCTGTGACGGTTCTTTCTTCTCATCAAGTTTCTGTAAACGGTGAGGTGTTGGATGCATCTTATGTAAAGGAATCGGACTTTGAAGCAGCAGAATTTACTTCTTTTAAAGAATTTTTACAGAATCCCATTAAACTTACCGCATATCAAGTCCCTGCCGCCCTTGCGCAGTTTGGCGTTAACGTTACTACGGCGGATGGGGGAACGGTTCCTTGTACGCCGGATGAAGATGGCAATATTTTTGTTGATTATATGGATTGTGGGACTCAGGTTCCGAAAGATTTAAGTGAACAAGCGGTGCTTATTGCCAAGACCTGGGATGATTTTCTTACCAATGACACGACGTTTTCTGCGGTACGGAAGTATTTGATTCCAAACTCAGCATTGGAAGAACAGGCAGAGATCTACAATGGCAGAGACATTGGCTATATAAGTGGGCATAAGAAAGAGAATAATACTTATTCTGAAATTGTGGTCAACGACTACGCTCGATATACGGAGGATTGTTTTTCTTGTCATATTCAATTTACGAAAACAATGTACTTGAATAGAGACCATTCTCCGGTTACTACGGACATTGATTCGATTTTCTATTTCGTGCTCTATGACGGGACCCAAGATGGCGAGGATAATCCTACTTGGAAGATGGTTGCAATGGCAGGTGTGGTGTGAGCAGAAAGATTGGTTTAGTTTTAGAAGGCGGCGGCATGCGGGGGATTTTTACAGCAGGTGTCATGGATGTCATGCTGGAGAATGATATTTGCTACGATATTTTAG
>JAZRHX010000088.1:0-2091 GCA_045644985.1 Clostridia bacterium
AAGTGAAAATTTGAATTTGCAGGTGAGAATGATGGGCAAGAAATTATCAGAAATGACTTTGGAAGAACTGTGGCAGTTATTTCCTATATATTTAACAGAGCATCAACTTTGTTGGCAAGAATGGTATTCAGAGGAAGAACATCTATTGAAAAACACCTTTTCTTCAACAGAAAGAATAAGCCATATTGGAAGTGAGATATATTATTAAGCCGCATTTCTGCAGGCTTTTCACCCTCTTTTTGTACCCCAGTTTGTACCCCACTTTTTTTGAACTGAAACGGTCTGAAACGGTCTGAAATGACTTTTTTGCAAAAATAGAAAAACAGCCGAAACCCGCATAAATACGGTATTTCCGCTCTTTTCGCTCACTTTTGATTTAGTGGACCTGAGGGGAGTCGAACCCCTGTCCGAAAGCCCATCCACCACGGCATCTTCCATCATAGTTTGTCATTTGACATTCCCTCCACTCACCGCCGGCAAACAGGCTGTAAGCTTCAGTAGCTTCATGATACGCCTATACGCTCAAAGCTTTGCGTATATCGTTTCCTACATAGTCGATGCCAGGGTTCTAATGTGTAGGTGCACTAGATCTGACAGCTGCCATTAGGCAGCGTATGCTAAATTATCTTCAGCGTTTAATTTTAATTTCCGAGTTTTAACGTGGCCCCGGACCACGGATGGCTTCCATAGCTTCAAAACCCCCGTCGAAACCGGTACAAGCCCCGGTAATGATTTGCCACATGGACAAATCGGTGTTTTAACGCTGTGTGTAGCATATCATATCACATTCTTTTTTCCTTGTCAACGGCGATTTCCCGGTAATGATTTCCGCCCGGCAAGTACAAACACTTCCTTATTCTCTGCCCTTTTATTTTCTTTCACTTCTATCTTTTTCGGCAATTCTACCTTGATATTTGCCGCCACCATCGCCTTGATAAGCGCAAACAACATATCTTTTGTCTTCTTATCCATGGTTCCGAAAGAGTGCAGAATCGATGTGACGCTTTTCCAACGATCTTTATTTAATTCGCCAAGTGTCTTTGCATCCGTCGCTGTCAGCACCTCATAAATACGCTCCCCGAATGCCTCCAGTTCTTGCGGACTCAAACCGTTCATCCATTCCTTTACACCTGTCGCCATCCGTCTGCTGCTCTGTTTCACCGCCGGAAGCTCAATAAACCCTGCCCCAATCACCTCCCACGACATCGCGTCGTGCTGCATAAAGCCGTACTGCGTACTTTTTACCACCTGATAATCTTCTTCGTGTTCCAACAGCATTCCGACAATAGAGGATTCCGGCACCCAGGTCTCAATCAGATTTTTCATTCCCTGATAGCGTTCGCTTTCAATAAATTCTCTCTTAAAGCCCGGCCCGTCAAAATTATAGACATGCAGTATACTTCTGCGAAGCAGCTTCTTACAATTCACCGCCGAATACACCGCCAGATTGCCGCCCTTGGAATGTCCACCCACATATACTCTTTTGCCACCGCCAAGAAGCACTTCCTCCAAATACTCCTTCGCATCCGTCTGCGCAGGAATCGGCGACAAATAGCACATATTGAAGTCTTCCTTCCAGCCCACCAACGTATCGTCGGTCCCACCGAAAGAGATAAAGCTTTCCTTTCTTCCGAGCACAATTTCCAAAGCAACAAACTGCTCCTCTGCCGCCAAATCATTCCGATTCACATAATGTCTTAAAACCAAATCGGCGAACCGTTTCGTTTTGGCCATATCTCGCAACAATAGCCCTGCACTGCGTACCGCAAACGCTACACATTCTTTAAAATCCTCTTCCGTATGAAGCTCCCAAAAACGCTTTGCCGCGTACGCCAGTGTACACTCCTTCTTCCGCTCCGACTTTCCGATAATTCCACGTAAATCCAAATAAGACAACTGCGACAACAATAATGCATCCACTACATTAAGCGGCACTTCTTCAAACGTAATATCACCGCGCCAAATCAGGTAATCCGATAAGCTTGCCATCATGCCCCTCCTTATCTCGCGTCTTCTACCTATTCTATTCCGCTCCCACACACTATACTACTCCTTTGTCTATTCTATCATTATACTTTCCACGGTTATACA
>JAZRHX010000089.1:0-7754 GCA_045644985.1 Clostridia bacterium
GAAATTTCAAATGGCGCTAATTTGCTTGCAGATACCGGTGCATTTCATAGAAAAGCAACATACTCGCTTGCTCAATTAGCTTCTTTTTACACGGAGTGCGCTGGGATGATTCGTAAATATGATCCGCAGAGACTGGTTACCAGCGGAGACGCTATGCTGTTGCCCTATCAATGGTCCTTATATCAACAGACCATGGATGGAAAGGCATCCGGTAAAGTCGATAACCAAGGAATTCCTTTCGACACGGAGGAAACTTTTCTATCTGTATTATGGCTTCTAAACGAGTCTCTGGACGTCATCAGTATCCAAACGCCTGATGAAGCAATTCATGATATAAATTCTTTTTACAACATTCAATCGTCTAATGTGGATGTTCGTGATTATCTATATTATTTACAGATATCTTCAAGATTAGGCAAAGCTTTGTATAATAGTAATGCAAGAAATCAAGCGGGTTTACTTTCTTTGGATAACGTAATCGCAAGCGGTGTACAGTTGTCTTTTTGGACGGATTTATCCGATGAAGCATTTGCCCAAAGTAATCAAGAAATCCAAACACGGAATATGATCAATATGGCAGAATCTGAGAATACGGATGTTATTTGGATGGGATCTTCGATAGATGTTTTTAATCCGGCTGACGTTATTGCCAATACGCAGACCGACGATACTGATAGTATTTGGAATTCTTTTGTTCGATTTGTGGTACTCAGCGCAGTTTTGGTATTTGTTTCTTGTTTGATTTTGTTTGCTTTTAAGAATAAGAGGGTTGTATGATATGACGGAAGAACAAGTGCTCCAAATGAAACCCCTTGTACAAGCCTATATTGGTGACAGTATTTATGAAATCTTTATTCGTGAATATTTAGTGGGTAAGCCGTACAAGAACGTACATGATTTGCATAAGAATGCAATTTCTTTTGTAAAGGCACAGGCACAGGCGGAAATTCTACTGGGAATCCAAGATGAATTGACGGATCGAGAGGCAGATATCGTTCGCAGGGGGCGAAATGCGCATCCCCATACGGTTCCAAAGAATGCCGATTTGGGACAATATCATTTAGCTACCGGTTTTGAGGCTTTAATTGGCTATTTGTATTTAACAGAACAGAGAGAGCGATTAGAATATATTTTACAAAAATCTGTTGAAATAGGAGAGCGTTTATATGGTATCTCAAGAAAATAATCAGGAAATTATTTACGGACGTAACAGTGTTCAGGAAGCTTTGAAAGCGGGTATCCCTATGAATCGCTTGTTAATTGCAGGAGGAGACGGAAGCGGATCCCTTAAATCCATTATTGCACTTGCAAAAGAACGGGGGATTCTTTGCGTAACCCAAGAAAGAAAGAAACTGGATGAGATTTGCGGAAATCGCAATCATCAGGGCATTGCTGCATATATTGCGGCCGCATCCTATGTAGAACCGGAGGATATTCTGCAAATTGCAAAGGCGAAAGGGGAATCACCTTTTGTGATTATTTTAGATGAAATACAGGATCCACATAATTTGGGGGCAATTTTAAGAACTGCAGATGCGGTGGGGGCTCATGGTGTTATTATTCCGAAACATAGAGCGGCTGCTTTGACCGGCACTGTCGCGAAGACTTCTGCGGGCGCCGTTCACCACGTACCGGTAGCCCGTGTTACGAATATTCCGAATACAATTGATTATTTGAAAGCACAAGGACTTTGGATTGCGGGAACAGATTTATCGGGAACTACACCGTTCTACAAAGCTGATTTTAAGGGTCCTATCGGTCTTGTTATTGGTAGTGAAGGACACGGTATGGGGAAGCTAACTTGTAAGAAATGCGATTTTATTGTTACGATTCCCATGTGTGGACAAGTTACCTCCTTGAATGCGTCGGTTGCCGCAGGTGTGGTTATGTATGAAATTTTTAAACAACATAAGGGGGCAAATGCATGACCGAGGCTGCATTAAGAGAAGCACTAAATCTGCCGCAGTTTGAAGCGGCTACTACGCAAGATGGTCCTATATTGATTCTTGCGGGTGCCGGTAGCGGAAAGACCCGTGTTCTTACATACAGAATTGCGTATTTAGTGGGTACGTGCCATGTAAAGCCGTATCATATTTTGGCGATTACTTTTACGAACAAAGCGGCTAAAGAAATGCGGGAAAGAACAGAGCGACTATTGGGTGAAGATGTTTCCGGTATGTGGCTTCATACGTTTCATGCTACTTGCGGTAAGATCCTTCGTACCCATGGAGAGAAATTGGGCTATTCAAAGAATTTTGTTATTTACGACGATGCGGATACACTTGCATTGATCAAGGAAGTTCAAAGAAGTTTAAATATTGACGAGAAGCGGATTCCTGCCAAAACAATACGGCATGTGATTGCTCGCTGTAAAGATCAAATGCAAACGCCGGAAGACTTTAGAAAGACTGTGTCGGAGACAAATTATGATGAACGTATGTATGCACAGTGTTATGCTTTGTATCAAGAGGGTCTCAAACGCAATGATGCCATGGATTTTGATGATATGATTCTGATGACGATTCGTCTTTTTCGTGAATTTCCTGAAGTTCTTTCCTATTATCAACAGAAATTTCAGTATATTTTGGTGGATGAATATCAGGATACAAACAGAGCGCAATACGTTTTTATATCTATGCTTGCTGCGTCTCATCGCAATTTGTGTGTAGTAGGCGATGATGATCAGAGTATATATAGCTTTCGCGGTGCGGATATATCCAATATACTTAATTTTGAAAGGGAATATCCGGATGCTAAGGTTGTGAAATTGGAACAAAATTATCGCTCGACGCAGCCGATTTTAAATGTTGCAAATCAAATCATTCGAAATAACCGAGGACGTAAAGGTAAAAGTTTGTGGACGGAGATATCGGAAGGGGAGACTGTATCCCATTATTTGGCATCTACACAAAACGAAGAGGCGCTTTTTATTTCCCGGGAAATTAAACGGTTACGGGACGAAGAAGGTTATAATTACCGTGATATTGCAGTTTTATATCGTGCCAATGCACTTTCTAATATGGTGGAGAATACATTGGTCAGGGAAGGTGTTCCGTACAGGATTTACGGTGGTATGAAGTTCTACGATCGTAAGGAAATCAAGGATTTATTGGCGTATTTGCGTGTTTTTAATAATCCGGCTGATGAACTTTCCTTAAAGAGAATCATCAATGTTCCCAAACGGGGCATCGGAGATACAACAGTGGGATATGCCACGGAAATTGCGCGTCAGGAAGGGCTTTCGCTTTTTGATGTGCTGATTTCTGCAGATAAATATGCAAAGCTATCCCGATGCGCGTCTAAAATGCAAAGTTTTGCAATGTCCTTTATGGATTTAATGTTTCGTCAAGATACGTTGACTTTGACTGATTTTGTGGAAGAGGTGCTGAACGGAACCGGGTTGATCCAAGAATATGAACGTGAGAAGACCCCCGATGCGGATGCCAAGATTGATAACTTGCGAGAATTTCTTTCCGTCTCTAAACAGTATGAGGAAGAACAGAAGGCGCTTGGAATCAGTCGTCCGTCTCTTGCGGATTTTCTGGAGAATATTTCGTTAAGTACGGATGCAGAGAATGGGGAGATAGAAGATGAGGCCGGTCGGATTACATTAATGACGATTCACAGTGCCAAGGGTTTGGAATTTCCCGTTGTGTTTGTTATCGGTCTGGAAGAAAGTATTTTCCCGTCTTCCCGATCTATAGAAACAGATGGGGGAATTGATGAAGAACGTAGACTTTGTTACGTGGCTGTAACTCGCGCACAAAAAGTCCTATATTTGACAAATACTAAGTCACGTATGTTGTACGGTCACACTACGAACAATCCGCCTTCACGTTTCCTGCGTGAGATATCAAATGTGTATCTGAAAGAGTGTGGTTTAGATGGAACTTCCTTGCGTGGTGATTTGGGCAGAAACTACACCAAATCATATGCATGGGATCGCCCTCCGGGAGGAAATGATGCTTTTTGGACAACGGTTAAGCAAACCACCGAACAATCGAAGACGAGGGTTTGGAACTTTGATCAAACGGATGTTTTGTCCAAGGCTACGGCTCTTGCATCTTCTCAAGGGACAGAACAATACATTCAGGATTGTCAGGTGGGTGATCGCGTTCGCCATAAAAAGTTCGGTGATGGAACGGTCTCTAAGATATTGGGAGACGGGAAGAATAAAACCTTGGAAATTCATTTTGATCAATGTGGCATGAAACGTTTAATTCTTTTGTATGCAAAACTAATTCGCATATAGGGTATTAATGGTTGAAAAATGTTCAAAAACGGAGTATTTGAGATATATTTTGCTGTAATTCATTGAAACCGGATTTGTATTTTTTGGTAAAAATGGTTATATTATACTTCGCTGTTAGCACTCTTTGACGTTGAGTGCTAAAGGCTGTGGAAGTTTAATAAATATAAAGAATAAAAGGAGGAATTTATTATGACAATTAAACCATTAGGTGATAAAGTCGTAATTAAGATGATGGAAACAGAGGAAACTACAAAGAGCGGTATTGTTCTTCCGGGTTCTGCTAAGGAGAAGCCTCAGCTTGCTGAAGTAATTGCAGTAGGTCCCGGTGCGATTGTAGAGGGCAAGGTTGTTCCCATGGAAGTTAAAGTAGGCGATAAAGTTCTGATGAGTAAATATGCCGGCACTGAATTTAAGTTTGACGGTGTTGAGTATACTATTTTAAAGCAGAACGACATTTTGGCTGTTGTTGAATAATAAAACAGGAGGTTTTATATTATGGCAAAGGAAATTAAGTTCGGTGAAGATTCCAGAAAGGCAATGGTTAAGGGGGTTGACCAACTTGCGGATACCGTTAAGATTACATTGGGACCTAAAGGCAGAAACGTGGTACTGGATAAGAAGTATGGTGCTCCGCTTATTACCAATGATGGCGTTTCTATTGCAAAGGAAATCGAGTTTGAAGATCGTTTTATGAATATGGGCGCGCAGCTTGTTAAAGAAGTCGCAACAAAAACCAATGACGTTGCAGGTGACGGTACTACGACTGCTACCTTGCTTGCTCAAGCAATTATTCGCGAAGGTCTTAAGAATATTGCTGCCGGCGCAAATCCCATGATTCTGAAGCGCGGTATTGCGGCTGCTGTTGAAGCAACAGTTGCAAGCATTCGCGAAGACAGCCGGAAAGTTCGTGGTCGTGAAGACATCGCACGGGTTGCTGCTGTTTCTGCAAATGATGATCGCGTAGGTGAGATGATTGCCGATGCTATGGAGAAAGTAACCAACGACGGTGTTATTACCGTTGAAGAGTCCAAGACTATGGGCACCAACCTTGAAGTTGTTGAGGGTATGCAATTTGACCGCGGCTATTTATCTGCGTATATGGCAACGGATACCGATAAGATGGAAGCCATCTTAGATGATCCTTATATCTTGATTACGGATAAGAAGATTTCCAACATTCAGGAAATTCTTCCCGTATTGGAGCAAATCGTTCAGCAGGGTAAGAAACTTTTGATTATTGCCGAGGACGTTGAAGGCGAAGCATTGGCTACATTGGTTGTAAACAAACTTCGCGGTACGTTTACTTGCGTAGCTGTAAAGGCTCCCGGATTTGGCGACAGAAGAAAAGAAATGCTTCGTGATATTGCTGTTCTTACCGGTGGTGAAGTGATCACAGAGGAACTTGGTTTCGATCTGAAAGATACACAGATTATGCAACTGGGTCGTGCAAGACAGGTTAAAGTTGCGAAAGAGAACACCATCATTGTTGACGGTGCCGGCGATAAGGAGGAAATTAAGAAGCGTGTTCAAGCGATTAAAACACAAATTCTTGAAACGTCTTCCGATTTCGACCGTGAGAAGCTTCAAGAGCGTCTTGCAAAACTTGCAGGTGGCGTGGCCGTTATCCAAGTAGGCGCAGCCAGCGAGACCGAAATGAAAGAAAAGAAACTTCGTATGGAAGACGCGTTGGCAGCTACCAAGGCCGCTGTGGAGGAAGGTATTGTTGCAGGTGGTGGAACAGCATATATCGATGCGATTCCTCGTGTTGCAAAACTTCTCAAAACGACTTCCGGAGACGAGAAGACCGGTGTACAGATTGTTTTGAAAGCCTTGGAAGAGCCAGTTAAGCAAATCGCTATCAATGCAGGTTTGGAAGGCGCTGTTATTGTTGACAAAGTGAAGTCTTCCAAGCCCGGTATTGGCTACGACGTTCTTTCTGAGAAATGCGTGGATATGATTGGTGTCGGAATTGTTGATCCTGCAAAGGTTACAAGAAGTGCGCTGCAGAATGCGGCTTCTGTATCTGCAACATTGCTTACCACAGAAGCAGTTGTAGCCGATATTCCTGAGCCAGAGCCGGCAGCACCTGCAGGCGCAGGAATGGGCGGTATGTACTAAGATATCTGCTTGAAATAGTTACTGTCTTAACCGGAATTACCAAGTGGAAATTCCGGTTATTCTTTACTTGACAAAAAAGTTTTGTTTCTATATAATACACGGATAAATTAGAATACTGATGAGGAGTGAACTGCATTGGCTTTTATCTACGACGAACCTTCTTATACTTTTAGCGAATATCTTTTCTTGCCCGGTCTTACTACTAAGGATTGTACTCCGGCAAATGTTTCATTGAAGACCCCTCTTGTACGTTTCAAAAAAGGGGAGGAATCTGAAATTAATTTGAATATTCCGTTGGTATCAGCAATTATGCAAGCTGTTTCCGATGATAAGATGGCAATCGCATTGGCCAAATGCGGCGGTCTCTCCTTTATATTTGTTTCTCAAGGAATTGAGAGTCAAGCTGAGATGGTTTCTCGTGTTAAGAAGTATAAATCAGGTTTTGTAATCAGCGCCTCTAATTTGACACCGGATCACACCTTGGCAGACGTTCTTCAATTAAAGGAAACTACAGGTCACACTACTGTTGCGGTTACCCATGACGGTACTCCTCACGGTAAACTTTTAGGTATTGTAACGGGACGTGATTACAGAGTCAGCCGCATGGATACTACTACGAAAGTTCGTGAATTTATGACGCCTTTTGAGAAGCTGATTTGCGGTGATGAGTCTATGAGTTTGAAGACTGCCAATGACGTGATTTGGGACCATAAGCTGAACGTACTTCCTATTATTGATGCAAAGCAGAACTTGAAGTACTTTGTATTCCGCAAAGACTATGATTCTCACAAGGAGAATCCTATGGAATTACTGGACAGCCAGAAGCGTTATATGGTTGGTGCAGGTATCAATTCCCGCGACTTTAAAGAGCGTGTGCCTGAGCTGGTTAAAGCCGGCGTTGACGTACTTTGTATTGATTCTTCTGAAGGTTATTCTGAATGGCAAAAAGATACGCTGGAGTGGATTCACCAAGAGTATAACGGCAAAGTAAAGGTTGGCGCAGGAAACGTTGTAGATGGCGAATCTTTTGAATATCTTGCGAATGCAGGTGCTGATTTTATTAAAATCGGTATCGGTGGAGGTTCTATCTGTATTACCCGTGAACAGAAAGGTATTGGTCGCGGACAAGCTACTTCTGTTATTGAAGTATCCAAGGCCAGAGATGAATATTTAAAGAAGAACGGCATATATATTCCTCTGTGCTCGGATGGTGGTATCGTTCATGATTACCATATGACGTTAGCCCTTGCAATGGGTGCTGACTTCTGTATGTTAGGCCGTTATTTTGCACGTTTTGATGAAAGTCCTACGCTTAAGTTAAATATTAATGGCAACTACGTGAAAGAATACTGGGGCGAAGGTTCTAATCGTGCAAGAAACTGGC
>JAZRHX010000090.1:0-2196 GCA_045644985.1 Clostridia bacterium
GAAAAATTAGCGTATTTTATCTATCTTTCAAAAAAGAAAAAGTACTGTATCCTGTTCCGCTAAAGACGGTCTGTCCTGTAATATCTTCCGCACCCGCACATTGCACCAAAGCCGGACAAAAAAAGGAACAAACAAGACAAACCATTATAATAATACAACTAACTTTCTTCAAGACGTCACCTCTTGCTCATTCAAAACAATCCAAGCCGTTGCTAAATATCTTCCCCGCTTTGCAATGGGAGGATTACACACGGTACTGATAATCTGACCGTTTAATGCCATGCAAGAAGATGTACCGCCGTCAATATTGGCTGCATTCACCGCGCCGTACGCATGCATAATATCTGCAACCATTGCAAAATCAACGCCGTCCATGCCTCTTATACCGCCGTCTACGGCAAGCAAAAGCACCGTACCGTCTGCACACTGACCAATAGCAGAACGAGGATCATAGCCACCTGCTAAACCCTTATATTCTACTAATTCACCATTTAGCAGTAGCAAAACCGGTTCACGCCAACTCATAGCGTCCCGGATTCTCAGTTCTTTCGCTTCCTCTTCCGTATAATCCCCAATAACAAGAATATTATCTTCTGTAAATCCTATAATCTTATCAACAAATTCCGAAGTGTACTTTGTATACACGCCGTCTTTGATAACTACGCCTTGGGGAATCCCGCCGCTGCCTACACCATTAACGTCTACAAACCCGCCACCGTTAATGCCACAAAAAGCATTGTTGGACTCACAAATCGCCGGCAGTAGTTGCCCATGACCGGGTTCTGCCGAAGGATTATCTTTGTTGCCCAAGCGATTGGTTACACCTAACGTGACACGGGATGGATCTTTCACTTGAAGCATTCGCGCCGTCCATTTACCCAAGGAGGTTCTTCCGGAAAATTGTACAATTTGGACCTCCCCATCGTCATAAACAACAGTGCCGGGATATTTTTCCGATGTCTTAAATTCCTTCTCCGGTTCCGGAGGAAGCTCTTCCACTTCATCCTCCGGATTCGCCGTAGGTTGCGGTGGCATAATAATAGAAGTATCTACGTCTTCTTCCGGCTCTACACTACCGTTATTTTCGAAAATGCGATCAATGGTCTTTTGAGAGAAAAACCATGTGGCTAACCATGAATTAGAGGTGTTGTAGGTCATTAAGACGTACCGATCTCTAAGTTCATGCGTCCAAGGAGAATAGAAAATAAATAAGAATGTAGACACAATGATTAAAATCAAAGACAAGAGAGTAATGCCGATCCCCAGAAAAATCCGTTTAATAATCTTTCCAACTTTCCGCTTACGAGGCTTCTCTTCCTGGACTTCCGTTACCGGTTCTTGCGCAGTTGTTTCCTGAACTTCCGTTACCGGTTCCTGCGCAGACTCTTCCGTAGTCTCCGTAGCTGCATCTTGAGCCTCTTCCACCGGCATTTCCTGCGCTTTCTCTTCCAGAAATTCAACTTCCCCTTGCTTTTCCTCCATTTTATTTCTCCTAACTTTTGGTAATTATCAATTCGTCTTATTATACCATTTTTCCAGATCATTACAAGGATTTTGTTATTCGGCATGGAAATGAATAAGAAAAGTATCCATTCCCCATCCCGGATTCTTTTCTTAAACCGTGAATAGAATTGACAAAATTACAAGACTATTGTATAACAACACTATCTCATCGTTCACCGGGAGGACTTCCATGGCAAAGAAACGCATCGCATTTTTCCAAAACGAATTGACGGTAGGAGGAATTCAAAAGTCTCTCATTAATTTGTTGTCCAATTTTGACTATGCACAATTCGACGTAGATCTTTATTTATTTGATAAACAAAATTTTTGGGGAAATGCATTGCCCCAAGCGTTGAACATCCACTATTTAAAGCCGGTTTCTAAAGTGTGGTCCTTTGTGCCATTCCCCATTGCCAAACACTTCATTTGTCCGGATTTCGGAAAATGTCCGGAGTACAATCTTGCCATTGATTTTAATTCATATCAAAATAGTTGCGCAGTGGGCGCTATAAAAGTTCCTGCGAAGAAGCGGTTAATGTGGATTCATAATGATGTAGGTATCAAGTTGAGAAGCGAGTGGAAATATAAACTTCTTTGGTCTTTATTTAAAGGTAAGTTCAAATATTATGATGGTTTTGTTGCCGTATCCCATGGACTGATTGAACCTTTCAGAAATGCTTCCGGAATCGCGAA
>JAZRHX010000091.1:0-1999 GCA_045644985.1 Clostridia bacterium
TACGAACTGCTGTCTGCTTACTGACCAAAACAGATTATACCTATACCCAGATTGCTTACTCCCTTGCATTTTGCTCCCAAAGTCACTTTACCAAGACCTTTCATAAATACACAGGATATACTCCCAAACAGTATCGCATGAATTTCTATAACACCAATTTATCTACAATCGAACCGATACAAAAATAAAAAACTGCCAACAGACCTAATCTGTTGGCAGCGTGTTTATGTGATAAAATTACTTACCGGAACATTCGCTACAATCTCCGCAATCACCACATGCATGCTCCATATGGTTATGCAGTAATTTATGCTCCTTACCTTTTAACAATCCATCATATAACATGTTAATAAACGGATTCTCGCTGGAAAGCTTAATCTGGGAAGCCTTATCAATATTGTAGATACCTTCCATACGTGCCTTCTTGGTACGAGGTCCGATAGGTGTGGGCTGACCACCACCTGTGATACAACCACGCTTACAAGCCATTACTTCCACAAAATCGTAATATGCTTCGCCGGCTTTCATCTTCTGTAATAATTCATCTGCTGAAGCCAAACCGTTTACGATAGCAATCTTCACTTCTCTTTCACCAACCATGACGGAAGTCTCTTTAATGCTCTCATCTCCACGGATACCCATGAAGCTGATGGTTTCTAAATCTTCCGGACGGCTGCTGTTTACAATTCTACGAATCACCGCTTCCGTTACACCACCGGTTACACCAAAGATAGCACCTGCACCGGATGCAAGACCAAAAGGCATATCCAAGGATTCGGAAGGCACCTGTGCCAAATCGATACCGGCCTCACGAATCATACGGTTTACTTCTACAGTTGTAAGAACAAAGTCTACATCCTGTTCACCATCTGTAAAATGCTCGGGACGTACAATTTCGTTCTTCTTAGCCGTACAAGGCATGATGGAAACTACAACAGTTTTTCTCTTATCCTCAGTACGCATACGACCGTCTTCCTTAAGAAGCGCACCGAACATCTGCTGAGGGGAACGACAGGTGGATATATTCTTTCTGAATTCCGGATATTTGTTCTCGCAGAACTTCACCCAACCGGGACAGCAAGAGGTAAACAAAGGTAAATTCTCACCACTTTCCAGTCTTTCCAAGAACTCTTTGGACTCTTCGATTACGGTAAGGTCCGCCGCAAAATTGGTATCATAAATCTCTTCAAAGCCCATTCTTCTCAGTGCCGCAACCAATTTACCTAAACAGTTCTCTCCCTTAGGAATACCGAATTCATCTCCGATTGCCACTCGTACTGCAGGTGCAATCTGTACAACCACTCTGTTATTTTTGTCTGCCAATGCATTCCATACCTCATGCACATTGGATTTGATGGTAATGGCACCGGTAGGACAAACCACACGACACTGTCCGCATCCCACACAATCCGTATGTGCCATAGGCTTATTAAATGCAGGCATTACTCGCATCTCTGAACCACGATGAGCAAAGTTCAGTACTCCGATGCCCTGAATTTCTTCACAGGTACGCACACAATCACCGCAAAGAATACACTTATTGGGATCAATAACAATACAGTTAGAAGAGTCATCAATAGGCTGCTGTTCTTTTGTATTCTGGAAACGAACAGAGTTAACACCCAGCTGCTGTGCCAATGTCTGCAATTCACAGCTTCCGTTCTTACGACAGGTAGTACAATCTCTGCAATGAGATGCCAGCAACAATTCCAAAATCATCTTTCTGTGATGTTGCAATTTGGGGGTATTGGTATAAATCACCATTCCGTCTCTGGGTTCTTCCGAACAGGAAGCCATAATTCTTCCTCTGTCATCCTCTACTACACACATACGGCATGCGCCATAGGTAGAAAGCTCTGAATGGTAACAGAATGTAGGTAAATCAATTCCCGCTTTTCGAATAACGGTCAAAAGATTCTTTTCATCATCAAATGGTACTTTTCTATTATTTACTGTAATATACTTCATCTTTTATCCCCTAACTTTCTGCGTGAATTGC
>JAZRHX010000092.1:0-5617 GCA_045644985.1 Clostridia bacterium
CCCTCCTTCACTTATGCCAAACCATTTACGGTTACGGTTCTATATGCGCCATGGACAATTAAGCCATCCGGCGTCACCCAATAAGCGCGAACTTTAATATCCGTATCAAAGGCAGATTCAGGAATATCCCACAAGGAGTAGGCCGCCATATACTGAGACTGGCTGCTGAATGTGCTGGGATCTACTTGTGCCGTACCGGCTTGAAGTGGTTCGTATACGGTAGTTGTTTCTTTTGTAATGGTCTTATTGCCTACTGTAATTTCAAAACCGACCTTACCGTAATTTAAGCTATCAACGCTGGTTACAAAACGTACATCCTTCCTGCCTGCGGTGTCTCCGTCGGATTTCTGTGCTTTCACGGAAAGAACGTTGGCGTCTACGAACTTACGATAAGCCGTACCGGTGATTTCGGTATATTGCTCAGACAACGCAGCATCGGCGTAATATCCGGAGAACAAGTATCCGTCTTTCACCGGAATTTCCTGATCAGACACTGTTTGTGCCGTAACAATTTGGAAATCCTTAATGGTGGTATCAGAACCTTCCTGGTAAATTGCAATGTATTGTCCTAAGGTATCTCCTGCAGTGTTGTATTCCCATACGTTATAAGTATGAGATTTGCCCGTAGTACCACTGGTTAACGTTACGGTTACATTCGTTGCATCCACTGCAATCACTACATGCATCCAATCCCCTGCTGTAGGGCGAGGAGTTGCATTGTCGCCCAACGAAGTCTGTGCAGTGAGCGTCTTGCTGTAAACGGCAACAGAACCCCAGGTAGTATTCAAAATTCGAAGTCCGCGGAAAGCCGCTGTACCGGCTGCATCTGCTTTGAAACGAATGCCCACATCGCTTCCGTTCCCTGGAAGTAACGCATCAAAGGAAATCGTATATTTATCGGCAGTAATCTCCGCTTGCGTAGGAATCACAGCACCCTGCACCACCTGCAATACGTACGCTTCGTCTGCAACAGCAAGTGTTCCCTTTGCGTTGGTGTCATTGAAATATTCTCCGTAAATCTTGCTATCTGCAAAAAGATTAGAAGGATATAATCCATCCGCCTCTTCCGCCGCTGTCTCTGTTATAATCTGGAAATTTTTAATGTAATAATAATCACCAGCATTCTGTGTCAAGAATGCAACATAACCCTCCAAGCCATCGGAGAAACCTTTATCTGCGTAAGCAACCGTGTAAGTCGAAGTTGCGGCACCGCTTGTGAATGTGCAAGAAACCGCTGTCTCTGTGACTTCATACACAACATGCATCCACTCTGTAGAAGGTCTGCTTTGATAATACTTCGCCTCCGGTTGTGAGACTGAAGCGTCACTTGCCACACTCACCTTGTGGTGCACATTCATAGCTGTAGCAGAAGTTGCATTCCAAAATGTACCCATAAACTCGTCTGTTCCCGCGTTGGTCTTATAAAGGAAAACAGGACCGCCGCAACCTACATCGGAAGCCGAGAATTTCGCATCAAAGGAGATAATATATTCCTTAGCATCAATAGGCGTCTTACTCACAATACCGGAACCATCCACACAAGAAGTGCCCGGCTGTACCTTCATCACATACTCGCCACTCTCTTCTGTGAAAGTACATGTACTGTTCTTGTCAATAAAATATTCATTAAATACATACTTAGACGCCAATAAATTCTTCGGATATACCGTACCCTCTACATCGGCAACTGGCTCCGGGATTGTATATACCTGGAAGTTCTTAACGGTAGTACCGGAACCTTCTTGGTAGAAAGCAATATAATTACTGAGTGTATCTCCCGCCGCGTTATATGCCCACGCCGTATACGTGTAAGAATTTCCTGTGGTTCCGCTGGTCAACGTAACCGTCACATCGGTTTCTGTTACCACTAACTCTACATGCGTCCAGTCACCAGCCGTAGGACGAGGCGTAGCGTTATCTCCCAAACCGCCTTGTGTCGTGGGTGTCTTACTATAAACAGCAACAGAACCCCATCCGGTATTCAGAATTCTGAGACCTCGGAAAGCGGATGTACCCGCTGCATTCGCTTTAAAACGGATACCCACGTCGCTCCCATTCTCCGGCAGCAACGCATCAAAAGAAATTACATACCGATCCGCTTCAATCGCGCTCTTAGAAGGAATTACCGCGCCCTTTGAAATTTCCATTAAGTATTCGTCATTGTTGCTCACAGAAAAAGAGCAATCGCCACTGGCCGCTGTAAAATACTCACTAAATACGCTCTCCGTCAACAAGTTATCCGGATAAACCTTATCAAGACCTGTTGTCACATCACTTGCAACAACTCCCTGAGGTAACACAATTCCGGAAAGCAACAGCGTCACACAAAGAACTACTGCCAATGTTTTAGAAAAGCCTCTCATCTTTCTCATTCTATATCCCTCCACTCAGAATAAAAACACAAATTGTGTACAATTTATGAAGATACATTATTATCATACTTCTATCTACACGTTCACACAATTCACATTGTTGTGTTGAATATGACCGAAATTGTGGTTTTACTTTAATTTTGGGTATAAATGGGATTATTTTATGCAACTTATTTGGGAATCTGTAGACTTTAGAGAAAATGCAAATATAAACAAAAACAGTTGCGAAGCTTTCATCTCAAAGTTTCGCAACTGTTCTGCTTACTTCATAAAGTTAAGAAAAGGCTTATGCCTTGCAGCCTCTCTTCTTATAGAGAACAACGAATGCGCCTGCACAAACAACCGCAGCTACTACAAATACGATCATAGAAGAATCGCCGGTAGGCGGAGTCGGAGTCTGGCCAGGTGTTGCAGAAGCGCCGGGCGTTGCCGATGCACTGGGGGTTGCAGATGCACTGGGTGTAGGTGCCGGAACAGAAGCATCTTTAATGGTGAGGTTCTTTACGCTGAGGTATCCATCACCTGCAGAATAGAAAGAGAAACCACCGTTCAAAGAAGTCCATGCTGTATCTTTGTAGGTTACAACCTTCGTCTCATCATTGTCCAACGTAACCTTAACTTCGCCGGCCTTCACTTCAATCTTAACATGATACCAATCCTCGGCATCTGCTTTGTCTGTGAAAGTAAGATCGTACGCACCCTTATCCTCTATGTTCTTTGCATTTTACGAGGAAGCGGAAGAATGTTACGCCATTATCGCAACGGGAGAAACCGCGTTGTATGCAAATATCATTTTACAAAAAAGAGTGCTGTAATCTATGACCGCCACCAATATACAAGAATCTTTATGGAATGGTTATATACGTCTGGATTTTGACTTTGGCACACGCCGGGCAATCTTGGTTTTTCCCAAAACGCCGGATGCCGGCAAGAATTTTCTTTTGAAGACCGAATATGTCGGTGCCTTGCCGGAAACGGCATGTGGCCGGAGTTTGAGCAGACCATGGGCATTTCTCTTTCAGAACTCATCGGAAGCCGCGAACATCCTTTGGATTACGTGCCGGCCATGGTAGCGCACAAAGTGCCGGTATTCTTAGTAGCAGGAGACAGCGACAGCGTAGTTCCCTACTGCGAGAACGGCGCTTTGGCGGATCGGATTTATCGGGAAAATGGCGGGGACATTACCACCGTGGTGAAACCCGGTTGTGACCACCATCCTCACAGGTTGGAAGATCCCACACCCATTGTGGAATTTATTTTGAAACATAGTTAAGTTCTCTTTACGAAAGCGGACCCCAGTTCAGTCCCGGCGTTTCTGTGGTTGTACTTAATCCGCCGGTAGGCGCCGGTGTTTGCGTTGCAGGCACGGCACTTTGGGTGGGTTTCTGGGTGGGCTGCTGCGTAGGCTTTACCGTAGCAGATTGCGTAGGAGCCACCGTTTCCGTATTTGCGGTTGGCGCCAAAGTGTTATCTGCGGTAGGGGTAGATGTTGCTTCGCCAAATAGATCCGAGAAATCTCCCCCCGGCTCAGTTCCTTCCGGCCCTCCGGTTTCCAAACCGGCAGTGGGTGCCGCAGAAGGTGTCGCTTCAGCAGACGCAGAAGGTGCGGTCTCGCCGGCATTTCCACTTCCGCTGCAAGCAGAAAGCAAGCACACACCCAGTAAAATGGCAATGAAACTACATAACATAATCATTTTCTTTGTTCTCATCAAGAATCCTCTCCCTTTTCTGAATTTATTATAGGAAGATATTTTACCGAAGTCAATGGGTTGCCCCATAGTTGGTACCCCTGTTTTGTCAAAAACAAGGGTGCCAACTTTCAAAAAACAACATTGTGGTACCCTTTTACCGGGTTCCGACACTGGAAAAGGGGTACCAAATTTAAACATTCGCCAAAATGGTACCCCTCCTGCAAAACTTTGCTTTTCTTTTAAGCCGTGCTTTAATAAACCCACCCATTTTGTCCATCCAAGACGTCGGAGAGAGTTAAAGGAGGAGCTCCGACGCCTATCACCTATATGGTGCCAAGGATGAACAAATCAATCTTCTAAAAGAATTTCAAATTGCTCAATCTGTAAATCGTCCGTTCGTTGCAAATCAATATCCACATAAGTAGATTGTCTCAAACTACGCGTTTTCCAGGAAATCGACTTTCCATTATGCAACACGCTACGTACCGACTTCTTCCCCGGAAGCAAGAAAGAAATAGGATAGTTACTTAGGAAAATCAATGCAGTTGCTGCTCGCGAAATATGTATTATTTTTGTTTATTAAAACTTTTCCACAATGCCAAAATCGGCATAATCAAAAATCGGCGCATTCTTATCAGGATTGATTGCAATAACCGTTCCGGATTGTTGCATGCCTACAATATGATGAACCGCGCCGGATACGCCTATCGCGATATAAACCGGCGGACTTACTGTTTTGCCCGTTAAACCGACTTGTAAGCTATACGGGAGAATATCATAATCAACTGCTTTTCTTGTAGTGGCTAAATCCGCACCGATTTTATTGGCAAACGCATTTACTTTTTCAAGGCTATCCCGAGCACCAAAGCCTGCTGCCACAACAATATCAGAAGCGTTTTGTAGGGTGCGCACGGTTGCCATCGCCGGTTTTGTTTGGCTTACTATTTTAGCGATTATACTACCGGAAAGCGCAGGACGATACATATAGAGCGATGCACCGTCTGTTTCGAGCAAAGTACAGTCGGCACACAAACCCAATCCTAACTTAGCTGCAACTTGAGCGGAGAGCTCCTTGGAAAGAGAATCGCTTCCCCAAAGTACCGCATTGGGTTTGTCAAAATTGATTTTTTCCGCCAGATCATCCACATTTGTAATCGGCAACACCGTTATATCCTCACTCACCATTTCGGCAAACGGCCGAGGTGCGTCGCCCACGATATAAACCTTATCAAGTTTTACATCAGGAGGCAAAATGGGGGCAATCTTTTCTCGGTTCTTGTGAAGACCCTCATCAATAGCATTTTGGATTTCATCCAATGAAATGAACTTACATTTTCTTCTACCCGCTACATTTTCAAAGGTTTGAATCACGCGTGTAGGTGAACCCTTGAGTCCGCATTTTTCTTCTGCTGCACCAATATCCTCAGTCGTCCAAACTTCAACCTCACCCGGTTTTGAAAGGATACTTGGAAGTCTTAAATGATTAATTCTTTCTATAGTAAGAAGCGCCGGTAATTTTACCGTTCTCACACCCATATCCCGCGTGGTACAAGT
>JAZRHX010000093.1:0-4200 GCA_045644985.1 Clostridia bacterium
CCCGCATAAAGTGTTGGCTCCATAGAAGAGCCGTAGACCGTATTCTGTCGACTAATAAAAACCGTAAAATTAGCTACCAAAAACACGGCACTGACAACGATCAAAAAGAAAATCATAAACTCTTTGAAGATTTTCTTGAAAATATTCTTTACTCGCTTCTTCTTTCGGTAGGAGTCATGGTCATCATTAAAAATGTCGTCATAATCTAAATCTTCATCTCGAATTTCGGGCTCCGTTTCCCAATCTGTTGTTCCAGGTTCATCAATCTGCCAAATGGGTTTAATATCATGCACATCTTCATGAATCGGCGAAACGGTCGGTCGGTTATTGCCTGCGGGCTGTCGTTCAATATTCCTTCCCTCATTAATATAATGCTCCGACACTGCAAAGAAATGTTCCGTTTCAATAGTATCTTTTTGCACATTTGCAGATGCCCGTTGCCGTGCCCGCTCCCAGGTGGTAACGGATACGGGTGTTTTGGGAATTACTACAGACTCACAATCCATATCACTTTCAGCATAGATTGACATTGCAAAGTCTGTTTCCTCCGAATGTGCTTCAGACTCCGATAAATCAATCAACATGGGTTGGATCACCGATTCCGTTGCTTCGTCTTCAGTAGCCACCTCAGCATCTTCCTCTTGGTTTAGAAGAGGAAGTACTTGAAATTCGGCTTCTTCGTCATCAAAATCAGCATATTGCGCTAGGTCGTCCTCTTCGTCTTCGTCTTCCAATTCCGAATAATCTTCCTCGGATTCTGCGGGCTCCCCAGCTTCTTCAGCAGCGGCGTCCTCCGGAATAGGAAGTACTTGGAATTCCGTTTCCTCGTCATCAAAATCAGCATATTGTGCTAGGTCGTCCGCTTCGTCTTCGTCTTCTAATTCCGAATAATCTCCCTCGGATTCCGCGGGCTCCCCAGCTTCTTCAATAGCGGTGTCCTCCTGAATAGGAAGTACTTGGAATTCCGATTCTAATGTCAGAAGTTCGTCTTTAGATTCTTCCCGCTCCGTTTCCTCAAAAACAGAAATATCTTCTGCATCCTTAACTTCCGGAGCATCCTCAGAATCCGCTTCCTGGGTTTCAAAAATATCCTTAAATTCGTCCCATAAAGCCGAATCATCTTCATCCTCAAAGAAGCTTACTTCATCTCCGAACGCTTCCTCGTCTCCACCAGCTCCGGCGTCACGATTGTCTTGGAGAAGTCGGTTCCCATAAGTGTCCGCACATCCTTCCTCAATTTGTTGGAGGCCACTGTCACATTGTGTCGATTCCGAATGGAAATCATCAGTGTTCTCAAGGAATTCATCGCTGAATTCCGTCTGATCTTCCGCTTCATCACCTTTAAAGCTGCTTTCCTCTGCGTCTGCATCGTCTTCTTGGAAGTTTTCATGGAACGTTTCAAAGATTTCTTCAAATTCTTCCGCAGTTTCTTGGGGAATTTCATACTTAACCTCCTCAATGGCACTGTCCGTCAGCACACCATCCCGATTGAAAGAGAAATCTACGGGGAAAGGTTTTCTTGCTTTTGGCTGATTCTCATAAGTATCCGCTTTGGTAAAGTGTAAATCCATATCTTCCACCTGGTTCTCCTCCTCCATACATACTTCTATTAAGTATACTTTTTTACATAGATTTGTCAATGGGAAAACGAATCAAGGTTCTTTTCTTAAAATCGTGAAAAAGATAAAATTAACAGCTGGCTTCAAATGCAAAAAACGACGCCTTTGCTGAACCTATGCAATTCTTTATTTGGTGCTGTCGCGTTAGGCGGACAACGCATTCAACATTCGGTCACCACTACTTTTCGCGAGAAATCATACCAAATCAGAAAAACATTTTACCGTTTTCATTCCCTCTTTTCTGTGGTACAATGCTTCTGAAAGGACTTAAGGTGACTCCATGATTTTGCATTATAACACGCTGACCCAAAGAGAAACAGCGGAAATTATTGAGAAGAAATCCAGATTTATTGCAGACGCTTCCCCGGTAAACACGGAAACCGAAGCCCTGGCTTTTATCGCAAAAATCAAAGGAAGATATCCGGATGCCCGGCATCACGTGTACGCGTATACAGTGAAAGAGAGCGGGACACAATTCATCCGTTATTCTGATGACGGCGAGCCTCAAGGCACTGGAGGCCTCCCTGTTTTGGACGTACTCAAGAAGAAACAACTGGAGAATACAGTAATTGTAGTAACCCGCTATTTCGGCGGAATTTTATTAGGGGCGCCCGGTCTCACAAGAGCCTATTCAGGAAGTGCGGCAGAAGTTGTTTCAAAAGCTGGCATTTCACAGTTTTGCGCATGTAAGAAAGTCACCATTACGGTTACCTACTCCGATACAGGACGACTCCAGAATTTATTGAATTCACTATCCGGAAAGATTCAAATGCAAGCACAACCCCCTGAATTTACCCATGAAGTCTGTTTCCCGGTGTTTGTTTACGCAGAGGATCTCCCAAAATTCAAGGAAATCATCATTGACAGCACGGACGCAAGAGCCGTTCTGCAGGAAGAAGAAGGCTTGCAATATATTGCTTTATAATCCTTCCGAGGTCGTTCAAACCAGCATTTTTCCCTTGACAATCCTACGTTCTGCACTTATTATAGTAACGTTACTGTGGTGTTTTATGCAGTAATAGGATTTTGGACGAAATTTGGAGTTGATTTGCAATGACGTATGCAAGTACCCGAGGCACGGTTACAGGCGTTCATTTTTCGGAAGCAGTGCTTAAAGGAATTGCGCCGGACGGCGGTTTATTTGTACCGGAAGAGCCGGTTGTATTTAGTGCGGCAGAAATCTCGGCTATGTCGGAAATGAACTATAAAGACTTAGCGGCAACTATTTTCAGTCGCTACGCTACAGACTTTACACAAGATGAAATTCGCACCTGTGTCAATCGTGCATACGGTGCAGACAGTGCTTTCCCTGAGAAAGTAGCTCCCCTTTCTTACGTCAGCGATACGTTAAGTGTATTGGAACTTTGGCATGGTCCTACGTCCGCATTTAAAGATATGGCGCTTCAGATTCTGCCTGAATTTATGTCCGTTGCTTTGAAGAAGCACCCCAGAGAAGATGGAAAGCCTCGTCAGATTGCAATTTTGACGGCCACCTCCGGCGATACAGGCAAAGCAGCACTGGAAGGATTTAAAGACGTAGACGGGATTCGAATTATGGTCTTTTATCCCGAGAATGGTGTCAGCGAAATGCAGAAATACCAAATGATTACTCAAGAAGGCGGGAACGTACGTGTAGTCGCCGTAAAGGGAAATTTCGATGATGCCCAAACAGGCGTAAAGAAGATTTTCACGGACGCCACCTTAAATCAAATATTCAACGGAAGAGGTTTTGAACTTTCTTCCGCCAACTCCATTAATATAGGACGTTTGCTCCCCCAGATTGTGTATTATTATTATGCTTATTTCACCATGGTCCGGGACCAAAAACTGACTTTGGGCGAGAAAGTAAATTTCGTAGTACCTACCGGAAATTTCGGCAATATTTTGGCTTGTTATTACGCTATGAAGAGCGGTCTTCCCGTGAATCAGATTATTTGCGCCACCAATACAAATAGCGTAGTTTCCGATTTTATTCAAACAGGTACTTACGATGCCAACAGAAAGTTTATTCTTACCATCTCTCCGGCGATGGATATTTTGATTTCTTCAAATTTAGAACGTCTTCTCTACGACATGTCCGGAGAAGACCACAAACTGATTACGGAAGTCATGGAAACATTGAAATCTACCGGTGCCTACAGTATAGATGCTAAGACAGGTTCTAATATTCGTGAGATTTTCCGGTCCGCTTCCAGTACGGAAGCAGAGACAATGGACACGATACGCAGTGTTTACGAAGAGGATCAGTACTTAATTGATCCTCATACGGCAGTAGGTGTGAACGTTTATGACAAATATGTTATTTCCACGGGGGATATGACGAAGACGGTGGCGGTTTCTACAGCAAGTCCGTTTAAGTTTAATAAGAGTGTTCTGCAAGCAGTTTCCGGCGGGATTTCCGAGGATTTGTCTGAATTTGAAATGCTGAATGTGCTGTCTCAGAAGACTGGTTGTCCGATTCCGACGCCGCTTATGGGACTTGATACGAAGCCCATACTTCACAAGCAAGTTTGCGAGGTAGAAGCGATGCGACAAGCAGTTTCAGATTTTTTGGTGTGATTAAGCAGGAGGTAGTGGAGAA
>JAZRHX010000094.1:0-2124 GCA_045644985.1 Clostridia bacterium
CATGGCTACGATCCGACTTAGCCCATGCACCGTTGGAATTTTATTATGCCAATCAAATGACGGAATCGGACCCGCTGTATCTTCGCATTGTGCGGGCAATTGAGTTTGCTGCTGTCTTGGGCGCTGAGAATATTATTGTTCATGCAGTCCCTGGGGCGACACTTCCTAAGAACGTGAATTTTTATACGTATAACAGGGCGTATTATTTGAGTTTCCTGCCATATTGCGAGAAGTATGGAATTTCGATTTCCGTGGAGAATTTATACGTGGTTCACGATCCGGTGTTGGGGGATCCTATGGAAATGCAATCCTTCGTTCGCAGTTTGCAATCTCCTTATTTTAATATTTGTATGGATTTGGGCCATTCGGGTAAAACGGGATTTGATGTCGCAGACAGTATCCGCAAGATGGATCCTACGTTGTTGAAGGCTTTGCATGTCCACGATAATGACAAGAAGGACGATCATCATTGGCTTCCTTACGAAGGCCAATTCAATTGGCATGAAATTGCCCGTGCCCTTAGAGAAATTGGTTACCGAGGCGATTTTACTTACGAAATATTTGGTTTTTTACGAAAACAAGATCCGGGCAATTTGCAAGCTGCTTTGAATTTTGCCGAGGCAACGGGCCGCTTTATTATCAATAAAATTCAAGGATAAAAATATGACTATGGACATTTTTAAGGGACGGGATTCTTACGTTCCTCCATCGTAGAAATTTATTCTGATTCATGTTATAATTCCATTGATGAAACTTATACGTAACGAGGCGATACCTATGACCTACTTATTCGACTTTGACGGCACTTTGGTAGATTCCATGCCGATATATATTGGGACCATGCTTGAAATCTTAGATGATTTTCACATCGGCTATCCCCAGGACATTGTGAAGATTATTACGCCCTTGGGCACACAAGGTACGGCGGACTACTATATTGAATTGGGCGTGCCTCTGTCTAAGGAAGAAATTGTAAAGCGCATGGGACGGGGGATGATCGATGCGTATTTTACCCAAATCCCTGCGAAAGAAGGCGTGATTGAGACATTGCGTGTGCTGAAAGACCGAGGAGATAGCTTGAACGTGCTCACTGCCAGTCCCCATATCACGCTGGATGCGTGTCTGAAACGGTTGGGTATTTACGACTGGTTCCAAAACGTGTGGTCCTGTGATGATTTTGCCACCACCAAGGCGAATCCGGAGATTTATAAACAGGCGGCGGAGCGGATTGGGGTTCCGGTAGGGGATGTGCTGTTCCTGGACGATAACTTAAATGCCATTCGCACGGCGCAGCAGGCGGGTATGCAGGTATGCGGCGTGTATGATGCATCCTCGGCAGAATATCAAGCAGAAATGAAACAAGTGTCGGGAAGATATATTGAGAACTTTAAGGAACTTTTAATGTAAAAAATTCTTGACTTCCACAATTTAGGGTGCTATGATAACAATCGTTAAATGCGTTTGAGCAGGAACCAGTAAGTTTTATACGGAACCTGGAGAGAGTTGCCGGTTGGTGCGAGGCAAAGGGGAAGGAAAACTGAATTCATCCTGTGAGCAGTGTACTGAACGAGGAAACTCAAGTAGGATACAACGGGTGTTCCCGTCATAGAACAAGCGTGTTGATAGACACGCACAAGGCTGTTTTCGTGAGAAGACAGCGAATAGAGGTGGTACCACGGGAATTCTCGTCCTCTGTATTCCGAACAAGAATACGGAGGACTTTTTTTGTTCGGAACATGGTAATAATCACAATAAGAAAGGAAGAGGTAGTATGGCAGAGAATTATTATCAGAAGGACATTGAAACCATGCCGATTGAGGATATGAAGAAACTTCAATCGGAGAAGTTGGTGAAGCAGGTAAAGCACGTTTATGAGAACGTAGCGTATTACCGGAATTTAATGGATGAGAAGGGCGTAAAGCCGGAAGATATCCACGGCATTGAAGATTTACATAAACTTCCGTTTTTGAGCAAAGCGGATTTAAGAGATGCATATCCTTACGGGCTTTTAGCAAAACCCTTAAAGGATTGCGTGCGGATTCATTCAACATCAGGAACAACGGGACGCCGTGTGGTGGCATTTTACACCCAGCATGACGTAGATTTGTGGGAAGATTGCTGTGC
>JAZRHX010000095.1:0-1109 GCA_045644985.1 Clostridia bacterium
CATGGCTACGATCCGACTTTGAGATGTATCGCGCTTGTGGCGATGAAGAACGGGCTGCTTATTGGGACGGCGAAGCCGAAGGTGTTCGGGAGCGGCTGATGAAACTTGCGTGGAATGGTGAATATTTTGCTCATATGATTCACATTGGTCCTACCTTGGAGGAAGCGCCGGAAGAAGCGAAAGCGGATTGGGAAGGCGACTGGACCCGTCTCAGTACCAGCGATGCCTATGTGCTGAATCGGGATTTCCTCACACAGGAAGAGGCAGAGAAGGTATTAAATGCCTATATGCGTTTCCGGGATAACCCGCCGGATGCCATGGAGCCGGGGTTGAATCCGGAGCAAAAGATTTTTGCCGAGTGGGTCACCATGTACCCGCCGTATACCGGAGGTCATTCGTTCTGTTACCCGGGCCGTGACGTAAATGGTACCATTGCTTCCTTTGCCGGCGGCGAACTTGCTCGGGGCGCTTTCCGCTACGGATTTGAAGAATACGGTTGGGATATTTTGCGCAGATTCCGGGATTTGTTTAAACGGGATGGTGAGATTTGGTTCTTGTATTCTCAAGACGGTCGTCCCCATTGGTTTAGAGGCGGCGGCAGAGTGGGTCCGGATCCTTGGGGTACCAGTGCTGTATACGTGGCTGCATTGGAAGGCCTTGCCGGTGTACAGGATCAAGGTGAACAGTTCTTGAAAGTACGTTTGCAGCCTTGTTGGTCCGCGTCGGAAATTAAAGAAGCTTACGTTTCTGCTTCTTTCGGTCCGTCTGATCGTTATATTGCTTATCAGTACAAAGAAGAAGCGAATCGGATTGTTTGTGACGTTACCGGCAGCAGTTGCAAGGTGGAACTTTCCGTCCTTTTACCGGAAGGAAAATCGGTAAAGGCGGTCACCCGTGGCGGAGAGGATCTTCCGTACACCCTTCGGTCCGTGCGCAATTCCTGCTACGCAGAAGTGATTTTGGATCGGGAAAATGATTTGGATATAGAACAAATTGTGGTTTTGTTGCAGTAAATTGGGAGGTATTCTCAATTTTGTCGATACGAATAGCAATAATTTCTATCGTGAGCAGGTGTGTATTCGTTTATAATATATTTACAGTTTATGCAT
>JAZRHX010000096.1:0-5596 GCA_045644985.1 Clostridia bacterium
TGGTGCGGTATTGCAGATGCTTTCTGGACGGCTCTCGGTTTGGCTTTAGGTACATATATTAACTGGTTGCTTGTTGCAAGAAGACTTCGCAGTTATTCTGCAATTTCCGGTGATGCGATTACGTTGCCTGATTTCTTAAGCAACCGTCATCACGAGAAGAAGAAAGTGATTCTTTCTGTTGCGGCGATCTTTATCTTGGTATTCTTTACAGTGTACGCAGCCAGCTGCTTTGTTACATGCGGTAAGTTGTTTGGTACGTTGTTTGGTTTAGATTACCACTTAATGATGATCATTGGCGCCGTATTCGTACTGGTTTATACATTCTTGGGCGGCTTCTTGGCGGAGAGTGTTTCTGACTTTATGCAAGCGATCGTTATGGTTTGCGCTTTGATTGCAGTTGGTGTTGTGGGAACCATCCACGCAGGTGGTATTGGCGCTGTTATTGAGAATGCAAAGGCGATACCCGGTTATTTCTCACTGACCTCCATCGCGACGCCTTCTTCCGGGGATAATGGTGTTACCATCTTTGGTGCGGCTGCGCCATATGGACTACTTACCATTATTTCTACACTTTCTTGGGGTCTTGGTTACTTTGGTATGCCCCAGGTACTGCTTCGCTTTATGGCCATTCGTGATGGTCGCGAAATTAAGCGTTCTCGCAGAATCGCAACCGTGTGGGTATTCATTTCTTTGGCTGCAGCCGTATTCATCGGTTTGATTGGTCGGAGCCTCTTCCCTGTAAGCGAAGTCTTGAATTCTGCCGGTGGTGCTGGGAACGTATTTATTGAGTTAAGCCGCACGTATTTTCCGGCGATTCTTGCAGGTCTTGTTATGGCCGGTATTCTTGCGGCAACAATTAGTTCTTCTGACTCTTACTTGTTGATTGCTTCTTCTGCTTTCTCCAAGAATTTGTGGGGCGGCGTGATTCGCAAAAAAGCGTCGGACAAAGAGGTTATGTGGGTTTCTAGAGTTGTACTTCTTGTCATTGCATTAATTGGTATGGTGCTTGCTTGGAATGAGAACAGCGTTATCTTTACGTTGGTTTCCTTTGCGTGGGCAGGTTTCGGTGCTACGTTTGGTCCTGTTATGTTGTTCTCCTTGTTCTGGAAGAGAATGACCAAGGCCGGTACCATTGCCGGTATGATTACCGGTGGTGTGATGGTATTCGTATGGAATTTGTTGGTTCGTCCTCTGGGCGGCATTGTAGATATTTACGAATTGTTCCCGGCATTTGTTCTTTCTTGCGTTGCTATTGTTATTGTTTCTCTCTTAACCAAAGCGCCTGAACAGGCTGTTATGGACGAGTTTGATCAAGCAAAAGCTGAAGCAAAATCTTACAAGTAATGGTAATTCGTAAATTGAATTCTGAAAATGAAATAGAGAAAGCGTTAGGTTTGGCAGCAAATGTTTTTGATGCATGCAACAGCGCTTTCTATTCCCAGGCAGGCGTGGATTCATTCCGCGCCTGTTTGACGATGTTTCAAATCTTCCCGATACTTGAATATTGGGGGTGCTTTGAAGCTGACCGCCTTGTGGGTATGTTGGGAAATAATGAAAGCCAAATTGTGCTTTTGTTTGTAGATCCTGCGTATCAGGGGAAGGGGGTTGGACGACTTTTGGTTCGTCCGGAATTTCAGTTTGTGAAGGCATTTCCAGAAAGTGTCAAATTTTATGAAAAATGCGGATTTCAAGCCATTTCTGATCCCCTCCAAGAAGATGGAATTGAATATGTGATGATGAGAAGAATGTAGGTTTGGACATATGCGTAATTTTTTGTGTATATGTCCAATTTTTGGATATATGCGTAAAATTTTTTCTATATGTCCAAAATTTCCCGGGAAATAATTGCGCTCCTTGATAATATTCGATAAAATGCGAGTTGGGGAGTGATTCTTGTGATTTTATGGGAATTAAAAAAAGAGGCTAAACAAATTGCTATGCAAATGCGTTCTATTCATCAGCTGTATGCCTCTTTTCCGGAAGAAAAATTGAATTGCGTTTTAAATGGCAAATATTTCAAGTACTATCAAACCGATGGACATACAAATACTTATATTTCAAAGCACAATCAAGATACCGCTATCATTCTGGCCGCCAAAGAATACTACAATCGTCTGGAAACTAAATACAACCATATCCAAAAAATGATAGAATACTACAAACGCCATATTGAGAAAGACCAGGCATCTATTGATGCCCTTTTCGCACAAGATTCCGGTTATCGTCCACTTCTTGAATCTATATCAGACACAAAGGATTTCAGCAGTTGGGCAAAAGAAGACTATCCCGCAAATCCCTATCAACCGGAGAATAAAAGATTCAGAACTCAAGCGGGCATTTACGTACGCTCCAAGTCGGAGAAAATTATTGCAGACACGCTGACATCCTATCAAATCTCGTATCGTTACGAAGCTGCGTTATATTTAGACTATACCATTTATCCGGATTTCACCCTCCGTCATCCGGAAACAGGCGAACTTTACTACTATGAACATTTTGGTATGGTGGATAACCCGGATTACCGGGACAAAATGTTAGATAAGTTAGATATGTATATGCGCCACGGCATTTATGATCTGCTGTATACTATGGAAACAAAAGAAAAGCCCCTCACGGTGGAGCAAATAGATTATGCGCTGGCGCCTATTTGCCGCGAGCCTTACGAGCAAGCTTCTTAGAAAGTCCTCCCAAAGCCTTCTCCTTTCGCGGACGGGAAGCAGAACGCTTCTCAGAAATAAACACATAATACCCCTCAATTTCATGTACCCGCACGCCGCCAAAGACCGCAGTCAACTTATTTCGGTACCAATCTAAACGCTTTGTCACCATCAGCAAACGACCACCAATCTCTAAATGGCGAAAGGCGCCTTCAATAAAACGTTTCGCAACAGAAAAGTCCGTGTGGTAGGGCGGGTTGGAAAGGATTTGGGTAAAAAGCCTGCCGGGTTCAATCGCCGAAAAGCCGTCGCTACAAAGAACCGTGCAATTCACTTCGTTAGAAACACAATTTGCTGTGGCAACCTGAATTGAGGAACTGTCAAAATCTGTCATCATAACTGTGGCACCGCAGCGAGCGGCATAAATGCCCACGATGCCTACGCCACAACCAAGGTCCAACACCCGGTCGGAAGCATCAAAAGAAGTCAGCGACAGCATAGCCAGCGTTCCACGGTCTGCATGGGCAGGGGAGAATAAATTTGGGGCGGTTTCCAAGCAAAGCGTAACATCACCAATCACTACTTCGTACATCCCCAAACCTCCTTAAAATATTTTTCAAAAACCACTTGACACAAGCCCTTTGATGCTGTATATTATACACGTTCTGGCTCATTGGTCAAGCGGCTAAGACGCCGCCCTCTCACGGCGGAAACAGGAGTTCGATTCTCCTATGAGTCACCAGCAAACAGAGGCGTCAGCGTAAAGCAGACGCCTTTTTTGTTTCTATAAACAAAGGGGGCAACCAAGTGCAACTTCCACAAGAATTCAAAGAGAAGATTGTTGGGCTTTTAGGCGAAGCAGAATTCGCCCAATATGAGCGCACCTTGGAAGAAGAGCGAGCCTATGGCCTTCGCCCCAATGAACTCAAAATCGACAAACAAACGTTGCGCCCCATCTTGGCGCCCATTATCACGGTAAAGGAAGACGTACCCTGGAGCCACAACGGACTCTATTTTGATCCCTCTTCCGGCCGCATGCCGGGACGACTTCCGTATTACTTGGCGGGCCTTTATTACATCCAAGAGCCCAGCGCCATGTATCCCGCAGAAGTCTTAGAAGCAAAACCGGGAGACCGTGTATTAGACCTTTGTGCCGCGCCGGGGGGCAAGAGCACGGAAATCGCTGCGTGCCTTCAAGGAAAGGGCATCCTAATTTCCAATGATATCAGCGCGCCACGCGCCAACACCTTGTTATATAACTTAGAAGTTGCCGGCATTTCCAACGCAGTGGTCACCAATGAAAGCCCGGAGCGTCTAGCGAAGTATTTTCCCCATTGGTTTGACAAAATCTTAATTGACGCACCTTGCTCCGGGGAAGGCATGTTCCGGAAAGATGAAGAAGCCGTGAAGAGTTGGGGAAACTTTAAGAATGAAACTTGCGTCACGATGCAGCGGGAGATTTTAGCCCACGCAGACGCGCTGCTGAAACCCGGCGGCAGAATTGTGTATTCCACATGCACCTTTGATACCCGGGAAAACGAAGGCATGATCCAAGAATTCCTGACCGCCCACCCCAATTATACCTTGATTGAGCCCAAGAAGCCCGGCGGCATCGCAGACGGTTTCGGACTTACCCAAACGGCACGCCTGTGGCCCCATAAATTAAGAGGGGAAGGGCATTTTACGGCAGTCTTAGAGAAAGATGAGGGGGAATCTTTCGGGGGTAAAATGGATAAGCCTTCCAAAAGCTACAAGCGCTTGAAAGAAGCACCCCAAGAACTAAAAGCATTCTACAAAGAAAACTTAACCATCCCACTTCCGGAAGACCTGTATTATTACACCATTGGCGAGCAACTGTTTAGTTGTCCCTTTGAGCCCCTTTCCATTGACGGTCTCAAAGTACTTCGCATGGGCATTCACGTAGGCACCATTGCATACGGTAAGATAAAGCCTGCCCAGTCCTTTATTATGAGTCTTCCGAAAAATGCATTTAAGCGAAACGTAGACTTCACTTGGGACAGCGATGAAGTCAAGCGGTACGTGCGGGGAGAATCCTTAAACCTTCCTGGGAAGAACGGCTTGACGGCCGTTCGGGTAGAAGGCTATATCTTAGGCGTTGGGGACCTACGTGGCGGCGTACTCAAGAACGCTTATCCTAAAGGATGGAGGCGCATGCTGTGAGATTAGACAAGTATTTATCCAACATGGGCCTTGGCTCTCGAAAAGACGTGCGGGGGATTATCGGAAGCGGGGCTGTAACCGTAGACGGACAAGTGGTGCGACACCCTGACGCAAAAATCCAAGAAGGAAAGTCAGAGGTTCAAGTAAACGGACAAGCTGTTGCCTACAAGCCCTTCGTATACTTAATGTTATACAAACCCCAAGGCTATTTGTCTGCAACAGAAGACGGGCGAGGAGGCCCGGTTGCCACAGACTTAATCGGAGAGGATTATAACTTCTATAACCTTGGTCCTGCGGGAAGGCTGGACAAGGATGCAGAAGGATTCTTACTTCTTACCAATGACGGACCTTTTGTTCACCGGAATATTACGCCGGAACAGCACGTGGAGAAGCAATACTTCGTGCGGCTTCGCACAAGCATCACCCCGGAAGACCAAGAAGCCTTTAAGGTAGGGATTCAGTTTAAAGACGGAACCTTATGTAGGCCGGCACAATTGGAAGCAGGGGAAGCAGAACCCAATACAGCTTTTGTGACCATCCACGAAGGCAAATTCCATCAAGTGAAGAAAATGTTTTTAGCAAGAAATAATGAAGTTCTTTATCTTAAAAGAATCTCCATCGGCGGTATCGCCTTAGATGAAACCCTGAAACCGGGAGAATACAGAGAACTGACGAAAGAAGAATTGGAGCGGTTGTTATGAAGAAACAAATAGCAGATCAAGTAGCTTTTTTCCTGATGGGACTGCAGGGAAGATTTG
>JAZRHX010000097.1:0-2564 GCA_045644985.1 Clostridia bacterium
TGACGAAAGAAGGCGCGATTGCAGGCCCACGCGTACTAGAACACATGGTGGATACCGTTTTGTATTTTGAAGGAGAACGACATTTAAGTTACAGAATTCTTCGCGCGGTGAAGAATCGTTTTGGTTCTACAAATGAAATCGGTGTGTTCGAAATGCGGGATACGGGGCTTTGTGAGGTGGATAATCCGTCTATGGCATTGTTGGAAGGACGACCATCCGACACGGCAGGGACGGCTGTTGTTTGTGCAATGGAAGGTTCAAGACCGGTTATGCTTGAAGTACAGGCATTGATCAGCGGCTCCAATTTAACGAATCCTCGCAGAATGAGTACAGGTTTGGACTATAATCGTTTTGCGCTTTTGTTGGCTGTTTTGGAGAAGCGTGGTGGATATCGTTTGGGTACTTGTGATGCATACGTGAATGTAATCGGCGGCATTCGTCTTATGGAGCCTGCCAGTGATTTGGCGGTGGTTGCTGCCGTTATGTCCTCCTATAGAAATATTGTGCTCCCGGATAGTACTGTGTTTATCGGTGAAATTGGACTGACCGGAGAGATACGTGCGGTCAGTCATGTTTCAAAGCGTATTGGAGAATCTTTCCGTCTTGGATTTAAGAAGTGTGTTGTTCCTGAAGGGAATCGAAAAATGATCGAAGATACAGCAAATGTGATTTTTGTTCGAAATATTCACGACATTACAGCTTTGCTGGGAAACGAAAGAGGCGAATAATCTATGAAGAAAATACTGATGCTTGTTCATGATGGCTTTGAGGAAATAGAATGCTTGACACCAGTCGATTTGTGTCGGCGTGGAGGCATTGATGTTTGCCTTTGCAGCATGACCGGGAATTTAATACTTCGCGGTGCTCACGGGATTTGTGTTTCTGCGGATGCATTGTTTAAAGACGTAGATCCGACTTGTTATGATATGGTGGTGCTACCGGGCGGTTTACCGAACGCCACTTCTTTGCGGGACGATCCTCGTGTGATTCCCGTTCTTCAACAATTTGCCCAAGCCGGAAAATGGTTAAGTGCCATTTGTGCGGCACCTATTGCGTTAGAGCGCGCAGGTCTTCTTCAAGGGAAAAAGGCCACATCCTATCCTGGATGTCTTGCGGATGAAACGGCTTGTATTTACAAAACTGAACCGGTTGTAGAAGATTCGGGTATCATAACCAGTCGCGGAGCGGGGACTGCAATATGTTTTGCATTAAAAATAATTGAGGTTTTGGTATCTGGGGAGAAAGCTTTGGAGATTTCCCGTAGCATTTTATTTTCATAAGAAAAGAGATATAGTTACTGATTATGAAACCACTGAAGATTCGAAATTTTATTTTACTTGTATTGACGGCACTTATTTGGGGTTCCTCTTTTGTTGCACAAAAGAGCGGCGGCCCTACCGTGGGCGCTTTTACATTTAATGGTTTGCGTTCGTTTATTGGCGGATTGTTTTTGTTGGCTTTTATTGTATTGCGCGATGTTTTTGCACAAAAGAATACAGGACCAAAGACCAAAGAAGAAAGAAAATCATTGGTCGTTGGCGGGGGGCTTTGCGGAATTGTTTTGTTTGTAGCGACTTCTTTACAGCAAATTGGTATGAACTTAGGTGCCCAAGCCGGTACCGCAGGCTTTCTAACGGCGTGCTATATGGTATTGGTGCCTATTTTGGGCTTGTTTTTGAAAAAGAAGTGTCCTTGGACTACCTGGGTCAGTGTAGGCATTGCATTGATTGGCTTGTATTTATTGTGTATTAACGACTCTTTTTCTATCCATTATTGTGATGGCATTGTCCTTTTATGTGCAGTGGTATTTGCGATACATATTCTGGTCATTGATCGCTATGCGCCTTTAGTAGACGGTGTTCGTTTATCCTGTATTCAGTTTCTGGTGTGCGGTATTTTGAGCATTATCCCTATGTGGGTACAAGATATTGGTTTCTCCGGAGAAAGCGTTCACAATTGGCTTGCGATTCTTTCTATTTTTGATGTATGGATTCCGATTTTGTACGCAGGTATTATGTCGTGTGGTGTGGCTTATACGCTCCAAATTGTTGCGCAAAAGGGCATGAATCCTACGATAGCGTCCATGGTACTTAGTTTGGAATCTGTGTTCTCCGTGCTCGCAGGTTGGATTATATTACATGAATCTATGTCATTAAGAAATATTCTGGGTTGTGGATTGATTTTTGCTGCTATTACCTTTGTACAGTTGCCTTTGGGCAGAAAGGAGAAATTGGTATGAATTCTGTGAATCGGGAACTGATTCTTTCTTTTTCCGAAACGACACCTGTCTTTGCCGCAGTACGCGAGAACGGCAAGTTGATGGAATACACAGCATTTACGTCTCAACACGTGGGTAGTGTCTATTGTGCGCGGGTTACAGAATATATAAAAGCCTACGGTGCCTGCTTTGCTGAAATCGGAGAAGAACGCCGGGGTTATTTAAATGCGAATGCCTATCGCGCCGGAGATTGGATACTCTGTCAAGTCAGTGGGGATGCCCATGAGAAGAAGGGTATGCGATTAACTGATAATGTAAAGCTTTCCGGCGCTTATTTGGTGCTCTT
>JAZRHX010000098.1:0-2768 GCA_045644985.1 Clostridia bacterium
TACCTTTCAGCACGTGCAAGAGTTGCAATTTGACACCTTGAGAGCCGGATTTGCCTACGTACCGGGCAGTCTCAATCATCATTTCCGGCGTTTCCCCGGGCAGTCCCAAAATAATATGGGTGATGATATGCACGCCTATGCTACCCAAATCCGCCATAGCTTTGTCGTAGGTGGAGAGGGGATAGCCTCTTCGAATCAAACGGGCGGTATCTTCGTGAATGGTTTGCAGCCCCAATTCAACCATCACCGGCTTGATTTGGTTCAGTTCAGCGATTAAGTCGACGGTTTCCGAGGGTTAGCAGTCCGGCCTTGTGGCAATGGAGAGGCCCACAATAGAAGGGTCTTCCAGTACCGGCTGGAAAATGGTGCGCAAACGATCCACGCTTGCGTACGTGTTGGTGAAACTTTGGAAATAGGCAATATATGCATTTCCGTGCATTTTACCGGCCACACGCGCTTTGGCACGGGCGAGCTGGATCGCCACATCGCCGCAGGGCTTCTCTGCAAAGTCTCCGCTGCCGCCGGCGGAACAGAAAATGCAGCCGCCAACGCCTACGGTACCGTCCCGGTTAGGGCAGGTGAAACCGCCGTCTAAAGCCAGTTTGTAGACTTTTTGACCGAATTGTTCCTGGAAAAATGAATTGGCGGTTTTGTACAAAGCCACGCGCGTTCCCTCCTTTCTTTGATTATACGACGGAAGCCTTGACCGAGCAAGGTTTTTCTGTTATTTTAGAGGCGATTGGAGGCTTTTTGAATGCAGTACCAAAACGTTGTAGAAGGTAAATTTATAGACCGGCCCAACCGTTTTATCGCTCATGTGGACGTGGGGGGACAAAGGGAAGTGGTTCACGTGAAGAATACGGGCAGGTGTCGGGAACTTTTAGTGCCCGGGGCTGCGGTTTTTCTGGAAAAGTCCTCTGTGCCTACCCGTAAAACGGCGTATGATTTAATTGCGGTGATGAAAGGGGATTTATGTATCAATATGGATTCCCAAGTACCCAATCAAGTGGCGGAGGAGTGGCTGCGTAAGGTGTTGCCCGGTGCCAGCGTTCGCCGAGAAGTGACCTGGGGAAATTCTAGATTTGATTTTTATATTGAAATAGATGGTCGCCGAATTTTTATGGAAGTGAAAGGCGTGACGCTGGAACATGGCGGTATTACGTTGTTTCCCGATGCCCCTACCTTGCGGGGTGTTAAACATTTACGTGAGTTGTCAGCTTGTATAGAAGAAGGCTATGAAGCCTGGGTCCTTTTTGTAATACAAATGAAAGGCGTCACGGAGTTTCGTCCCCATGACGCTATGCATCCGGAATTTGGCGCTGCTTTGCGGGAGGCTCAGGCGGCTGGTGTGCGGGTGCTTGCCTATGATTGTGTGGTAACACCGGATTCTATTGAAATTGACCGGCCGATGGCTGTTGAATTATAGAGAAATTTGGACATATGCGTAAAATTTTCTGTATATGTCCAAAAAATGGACATATATGAAAAAAATTTCACATATGTCCAAAAATTTTTGTTATAAACAAGTTTTAATCTTCTGATTCACCCATTCTCTCAGTTGTAGTAAATATTGGCTGTCTGCAGGATAATTGAAGAAATCCACAGGGCCTTGAGAATCTATCATTTTTACAATTTCTTCTTTACCGATATAACTTTCCAACAGTTTCAATGCCCGGCGGTCTTGAATCGCTTCTAAGAAGACCTTGAGCCGCAAAGATGGCCATGCTCCATTCGGACCAGGATATACGCTGAAAGCATCCCCTGCAGGGAATGCGCCGTCGGCATCGTTCACTAAATATGGGTTAATAGGATGGGTGGAAAGCTTTCCGTAGTAGAAATTGTATCCCCACTGTAAGAAGCCTTTGGAATCGTATTTATACATCTGCACGCCCATGATTCGGTTGCGGTAGGAGGGCATCGCCATAAAACGGTTGCTTAAATTGAGGCAGCCTTGGCCGCAGCAGTAATAGATCCATGCGCAGTCTACGTTATTCTCTGCAAATCCATTGATTTCTGAAGAAGCTACTACCGGTGTTTCGATGAAGCCTTTCTTGTACATTTCATAGTTGGACATGGCATCCATTTGCTTAAATGCGCCCAAGAGCGGTTTCACAAAATGGTATAACTCCCCGTAATGGTCAATATGCTTGGCGTGGGGCTCGTCGGAAATGTGGAAATACACTTTGTCGGGATCCCAGTTGGCACGCAAATATTCCGTCAGCGCCGGGAGAAATTGGGAGAGAAAATCTTTGTATTCCGGAGACAAAGCATCCGTTTCCCAACCGAATTTCTTCACGCCGTTTACCATAATCTTGGGTGCGTGCTCGGCGCCCCACTGTGTAAACAAATGGGCCATTTCCAAATATTCTATTCCGTTCTTCCGGCACAAATCTAACCAGCGGGAGAGCTGAGTAAAATCAAAGGAATATTTTCCATTCTCACACGCAATTTCTACCAACTGCACCGTGGGCCGCTCGAAGCCTACTCTTGTATCCAAAGCCGGCGTGATCACCGGGGTCAAAATCATATTGAGACCGTGGGCGGTGGCCATTGCCATGAAATTGTCCACGAGCATCCAATGTTCTTCTGAGAAAACCGGCACGTTGTAATAGGTGGCTAAGCAGTCGCAATGGAACCACTGCGTGAAGGGGATATGGGATTTTGGCAGTACCACCGGAATGACTTCCAAAGTGAAAACGCTTTCGCCTGCAATCTCGTTGTTATCTTTGTTCCTAAAACGCACACAAATGGTATGCACACCCGGCTTG
>JAZRHX010000099.1:0-3041 GCA_045644985.1 Clostridia bacterium
GCTACGATCCGACTTATTTGATCCTACCCAAAAAGGTGACGAACATTTGGCGATGTACGCTAAACCGTACCTGAAATCCCTGTGCCATGCGTGGAGCGCAAGTCCCATTTATTTGCTAGGCCGCTACCGGATAGGCGTGGAGAATACGGGCGTTGCATACGATACCTTCCGGGTGAGACCTATGTTGGGAGATTTGCCGCCTTTCACCGGCACCGTTCCCGTTCCCGGTGGAGAGATTCGTGTGTCTGTAAGTGAGACGGAAATAGAGGTATTGGCGACCGTTTCCGGCGGTACACTGGAAGTGGCGGGCGCTACGTATCCGCTCGAGGCAGGGGTTTCTAAGAAGGTATCTTACCGCATTTGATGCATTTTCTTATATTGCAAAGGAGTGTACCCGGTGATTTTCTTAAAGGCTTTGGTAAAATAATTCGGATTATCAAAAGCAAGTTGTTCGGAAATTTGGGAAACACTCATAGAACTTTCCCGAAGCCAACGCTTTGCCTGCTGGATCTTCAGTTTGGTAAAATAGGACAATAATGAATCTCCGGTAGCGTTCTTGAATTCTTTGTATAAATAAGATTTGTTATAATTTAACGCGTTACAAATCTCCGAGACACTCAGTCTGTTGCGGAGATTTTGTTTCATATAATCAATGGCTTGATTGGCAATGTGGGCACCAAATTCTTCTCTTGGGAGAAAAATAATCTGGGTATCTTCCCGGTCGCTCTCGGAACGCATTAACTGAATTAAAAGCAGTTCTAAATAGTTTCGAATTAACTGCTGTCCGCCTGCCGGAGGATTCTTAGACAAAGTCAATTTCTTCATAGCAGGGTCGGAGAAGGGGAGATCAAAGGTATTCTTACTTTCTCCAATGATGGCATAAATCCATCGAAGTAATTTCTTGTCTAATGGAAGTTTTCTCCGTTCTTCAAAGAATCGCATAGCGTCGCTTTTACATTCAAAAGATATAATGAAAACGTTGGGGGCCTTGCGGCGATTGGCCCGCAAGGCGTGTACTTCGTTGGGCTTATGGAAAATAACTTCTCCTTCTTCTAACAAAATTTCTTCTCCGTCGGCCGTACAGATTACAGACTCTTTGTCTGCATAGACCATTTCCCAAAAGTCGTGAGACTCGGAAGGGTAGGTGAAATCTTTGTCAAATTCAAAGTAGTGAATGGTGACAATCTTTCGGATTACAAACAAGTCTTCAATTTTGTACTTATAATACTGTTTACTCATAGGTTCTATCATACACTATTTTACGAAAAAGTCAAATTGTTTCGAATGTAAAATATTGCGGAATATTTTACTCTTTTTACAGACTTCCGAGCATTTCCAAAATACACAAGTTCGTGGTACAATAGGACAAAAGAAAAAAAGGGAGGCTATTCCATGAAGGTATTAGCAATTGGTGCACATCCGGATGATATCGAAATCGCTTGCGCCGGTACACTTGCAAAGTGTGTAAAGCGCGGTGACGAAGTTACGGTGTGCCATGTTTCCACAGGTAATTTAGGTCACGTTATTATTCCGCCGGATGAGCTTACGATTATTCGTGCCAACGAAGCCCGCAAAGCCGGAAGCTTGGCAGGTATTAAAGTTGTTGGTGCAGGTCTGAATGACTTGGACATTTATGCAGACAGCAAGGTTGCTCGAGATAAGGTCGCTGCAATCATCCGTGAAGAAGATCCGGACTTTATTATCACCCACAACCCCGACGACTATATGCCGGACCACACCGCTGTTTCTAAGTTGGTATTTGACGCAAGCTTCTGCGCAACACTTCCCAACTACGAAGGCAAACACGAGAAGTCCGCAAAGGTTGTGCCCATTTACTACATGGATACTTTGTGCGGTGTAAACTTTGTTCCTACCGAGTTTGTAGACGTTACGGAAGAAATTGATCTGAAGCTTGAAATGCTCAACTGTCATGAAAGCCAGATCGTTTGGATGCGTGACCATGACCACATTGATTTCCCGGATATGGTAAAGACCTGCTCCAGATATAGAGGCTACCAGTGCGGCGTAGATTACGCAGAGGGCTTCCGTCAGTGCCAGGCATACCTGAAGGGTACGGCAAAGAGACTTTTACCGTAAGGATTTATAGATTGAAAGGAGAAAGAAATTATGGATTTTAATTCAACCGTTAAAGGAAGTATGTTGGAGGGTTTCTATCCTGCAGGATGGGACTTCGTAAAGATTGACGAGTGCTGCAGCCACGCGCCTGAGGCGATTTCCGAGCGCCAAGCATTCTGGAATAAGGATTTCAACATTGACGAGTGTACCACTTTGGGTGAGTTCGACGTGAAGATGGGCCACGAAATTGCCAACGAAATCCGCAAGGCAAACAAGGCAGGCCAGAAGCTTGTGTTCATTCTCCCTGTAGGTCCTATGGGTATGTACAAGTGGGCGGTTTACTTCTTGAAGGAGTGGAACGAAAGCTGTAAGAACGTATGGTGCTTCAACATGGACGAGTGGGCTGACGGCGAAGGTAACACCTTGACCGGCGAAGCTTCTTTCCAAAGCGCTATGGAGAATGCTTTCTACAATCCTTTGGGCGAACTGACGGTTCCCAAGGATCACAGAAACTTTGCAACCAAGGATAATCTTCCTACTTACCCTGAGAAGATCAACGCGTTGAAGGCTGAAGGCGCTAAGTTGGTACTTGTATACGGTATTGGCCGTATGTGCCACATCGCTTTCTGGGAGCCTACCATCGGTGTTGAGTTTGACAGCGAAGAAGAGTGGCAGGCTCAGCCTTACAGAATCGGCGTACAGTTGCATCCGTTGACCATTCAGCAGAATGCATTGACTTCCTTTAAGAGCCGCACCAGCCTTGTGCCTTGCCGTGCAAACACCATTGGCCCCGGCCTTATGTTCCAGGCAGATTACGCAATCGGCGGTGCTGACGGTGCTTTGGGCAGAGGTATGCAGTGGCAGGGTATGTCTTTGTGGATGACCCTTCGTTACGGTCCTACGAGACATATTACTTCCAGTTACATTCCTACACTTCCCGGTCGTCTGTTCTACTTGAAGGAATT
>JAZRHX010000100.1:0-4397 GCA_045644985.1 Clostridia bacterium
GGTGATTGCGGATCCTGAAGGCGGCAATGCTGTTGCCGGTGTTATGGGCGGCTTGAATTCTGAAATTCGGGAAGATACCCCTGCGATCGTATTTGAATCCGCGATTTTTGACGGCGTTACTGTTCGTCGGGGCGCGAAGAAGATCGGTCTTCGTACAGAGTCTTCCTCCCGTTTTGAAAAAGGTTTGGACGTTGTTACTTGTGCCAAAGCGTTGGAGCGCGCTGCAGAGTTGGTAGAAGAATTAGGCGCCGGTACCGTATGTAAGGGCGTTATCGACTGTCTTGCCGGCGAGAAAATGCCCAGCAAAGTAGAATGCAACGTAGATGCTATTAATAAGTTTATTGGTATTCATGCAAGTAAAGAAGAAATGGAAGCCATTCTGACCGATTTGGAATGTGAGCCCCATTTTACCGGAACCACCGGCGGCTACGTCATCCCGCCCTCTTTCCGAGACGACTTGATTTGCGACGCAGACATTGCCGAGGAGATTGCCCGCTTCGTAGGCTACAACAAGATTGAATCCAGTTTGCTTTCCGGATGTTCTTCCACTTTGGGTAAGCGAAGCCGCAACCAGCAACTGTCCGACAAAGTACGAAATGTACTTACCGGTCTTGGCTACAACGAAATGGTTTCCTTCTCCTTCCAAAGCCCCTCTGTGTTTGATAAGTTGGGCTTGGCGAAAGATGACGTGTTGCGAGATGCGGTTGTGATTACCAATCCTTTGGGAGAGGATTTCTCCGTGATGCGTACCAGCATGCTGCCTACGGCTTTGGAGAGTTTAGCAGTAAACCACGCTCGCCGCGTGCCTCAGGCATCCTTGTTTGAAATTTCTTACGTCTATCATAAGACCGAGAAGTACCCTGACGAGTTGCCCATTCATAAAGAACTGGTTACGCTGTGCCAGTACGGCTTAGGCGGTTTCTTTGAGTTTAAGGGCGACATTGAAGCCTTGCTTGCAAGTCTGCATATTACCGGTTTCACCACAGAACCTTGTGCAAATCTTGCGCCTATGCATCCGGGCCGCTGTGCCATCGCGATGATCGGCGGCAAGCAAGCCGGTTTCTTCGGTCAGATTCATCCCCGTCTTGCAAAAGTTTGGGACGTGCCGGAGGATACGTTCGTGGCTTGCTTGGAAACTTCCGTACTTTACGAGGCGGCTGTGGATATTCCTAAGAATAAAGACGTGCCTAAGTTCCCGGCTGTAACCCGTGACTTGGCTATCGTTTTGGATAAGTCCGTACCTGCGGGCTACGTAGAGCAGATGATTCGGGAGCGGGGCGGTAAAATGTTAGAAACCTGCACCCTGTTCGACTGCTATGAAGGGGCTCAAGTGGAGGCGGGGAAGAAGAGTCTTGCCTACTCCCTTGCTTTCCGTGCGCCGGACCGGACTTTGACTGATGAGGACGTTTCCAAGTCCATGAAGAAGATTTTGAATGGCTTAGAGTTTAAGTTCTCTGCCACCTTGCGTGAATGATATGACGATTTATGATTTTCTGACTGTGAATAAGCCGGAAGGGTACATTAGTAGCTGTGCCCTTCCGGATCATGCTTTATTAGGGGAAGCGGGTGCCTCTTGGGTGGCCGGGGCCTATGAAGGCATGATGATGCGAAGTTTATACAGCATTCGCCGCCAGGCGGTGTTGAATTATTTGCTTGCCCGGAAAGTGCGCAAGCAGATTGTAAAGCCCTGCCAGGAGCATCGGGACGCGATGCATCGCGCGCTGGTAAAAGCATCTGCACTTCCCATTGTGGACCCGCTGATTTCTTATTTGAGCGGTTTTCATCTGGACCGGGAAGCGGTGGCAGCGGAAGCTCGGCACTTAGCGACTGAGACCGAACACCGCGAGTTGGTCAAGGTGGGTATCGCTTTATTGGGGTCTTTCGGTAAAAAGGAAGATATTGAATCCATTTTACTGCCTTTGGGTCGCCATGAGGAGTTTACGTTCTACGTAGCACCGGCGGTAAAAGCCTTATTAGGAGACGACCGAAAATCCGTACTGTTACCACTTGCGGAGGAAGTGGACGGCTGGGGCCGATTGGCTGTTTTGTATGAGTTGGACTTTTCCGATTCTAAAGTAAAGGATTATTTACTTCGCTACGGTTGCCGCAACCGTTTGGGTTTTGAAGAAGCTGCTAATCTTTGTGCTACGAAAGGTGATTTAATGGGCACCTTGGATCGTTTGCTGGAGCAAGGTGCCATGCCGGATGGGGAGCTCTATCGCGGGATTTGTGATATTTTCACGGGTCTTCTTGCGTTCGACGGTGTTCATGACAGTTTAAACGATTATAAATACGGACATCGGGCGAGTATTGCTTTTGTTTGTTTGACGGAATCCCATCGGGAGCTTGTTTTGATGGACCCAAGAACAGAGGACATTCTAAAACGGATGCGATAAGAGGCGTAAATCCATTCTCGTTAAAAAATTTATCATTACCCTAAATTTTTCTAATTTGACAGTAATGTATGGGAACACTACAATAAAAACAGAGTATGCTCGGTGGGAGATGTTGTACATGCACGGAAAGATAAAGGGTGTCTGCTGTGTTTTGATTTTTTTGATGTTGCTTGCCATACTTGGTTGTGACAAGTCTTCTGATACGCCTCCGGGAAAGCCTGCGGACACAGAATACCGTTTGTGCACCATTGTGATTCCGGATAATCCAAAAGAATACGAGAATAGAGCGGCAGAAGCAATTCGGACTTTTTTTGCTAAACAATTCGGGGAAACAAAGCAAGTTTCTCGTGCACAATATCAAAAAGAGGAACAAGGTTTAACCGTTTTCGTGGGCGGTTCTTATGAAGATACGGGATATTGTGCGGTTTACCGGGATAACGCGATTACCATCGCCGGCGCCCGCTCGGATTTGACATACTTGGCAACGATGCGGGTCCTTTACGAACATTTTACCCAAGATCCCAAATGTATTACGGTAGAGAAAATCAGAAGTTTAAATATCCGGGAAGACGGCGTGTCCAGGGAAACGTATATTCAAGACATTGCACAGTTTGTGCCGGTGTGGAAATATCAATGGACGCCTCCTGCGTGGATGCTGGATTTCGAAGAAAAGCAGCAGTCTTTCACGTTGAATGGTCGCATGATGTGTGTGGCACATCGGGGCGGGATTCAATTCTATCCGGAGAATTCTGTGGAAGCTATTATTAGTTCTATTCAAATGGGCTGTGACGTGATTGAAATTGACGTGGCGCGTACAAAAGATGACGTGCTGGTATTGCTTCACGGCGATTTGGACGCGTGCACGGATTGGGCTGAGAAGAAGGGGACAAACGGTTTGCCTAAGAGCAGTAAAGTAATCGGTTGGACCTATGAACAGTTACAGCAATTAAATTTGCGATTTAATTACGGTGCATATACTTCTGAAACCGGAGAAATTACACCTTATAAGATTCCTACGCTGGAGGAAGTGATGACCGTGTGCAAGGATCGTATTTTTGTAAACATTGACAAGCTGGATTGTGTACGTTATTGGGAGGATGTTTATGCAATTTTGAAGAAAACCAATACCACACAGAATTATTTATTCGGAGGAAGCTTTAAAGATCAAAACGTAAATTTGAAACCGTACCGGGAACAAATGCGCAGTGATGGCTTAACGGAGTCTATGAATTACTATGCACGCAAACATTGCGGCAATTTAACCCAAGATTTAGAGCTGAATACGGAAGAAGCGCTTGCGCAATTCTTCAGGCAATATAATCGGGCGGGGAATAACTTTCTTACAGACCATCCGTTTGAATGTGTACAGTGGTATAGTCAACAATAACAGATAGAGGAATACGCCATGAATGAGAAGAAACAAAAGAATGTTTTGCTGCTGGTAGCCGATCAGCTTCGCTATGATTGTGTTGGATTTGCAGGGAAGATGCCGGTTCAAACGCCTAATATGGATGCATTGGGAGAAGAGAGTACCTTCTTCCGGAATGCGTATACTTCTATTCCTACTTGTTGTCCGGCACGTCAGAGCTTCTATGCTTGCAAAAGAAGTGAAAGCTTTGGGTCATATTGGAATTACGGTATTACTATGCCCATTGGCGGGCTTCCGGTGGAGGAATATTCTTTCATGCGTGATTTCCGGGCGGCAGGTTATGAAACGGTTCACGTAGGGCGTTCGGAATTGGGCCCTGTACATGATTCTGTGGATTATGGGTATACCCGACACCGGGATTCTTGGAAAGAGTTTATGAATTTGTATGGAACGCGCGTTCCTGCGCTTACGGAGGGTCAATCCCTTTGGGAGGGTTGGGTCGAGAACTGCGCTCTCTCCGAAACGCCTACCGGCTATACGGCGGTTTGTGCCATGGAAGAACTTCAACGTGTTTGTACGGAAGACCAAACCAATCCTTTCTTTATGACCGTTTGTTTCACTAGTCCGCATCC
>JAZRHX010000101.1:0-12121 GCA_045644985.1 Clostridia bacterium
GTATAGGAATCATGCTTGTTCTCCCTCCGGTTGTTCTGAATTGTTGGATTCCACTTTCGATTCTCCTTCCGATTCCTCTTCCGGCTTCTCTTGGTCTTCATTCTTTACAAAAGTAGGATGTCCCCCACTTCGCATATCCAGAACACCATTAGAATTTCCATCTAAACTAGTATCCAAAATCCCCTTTAATTCCGTTAACCGCACACCCACGTTGCTACCGTTTCCAAATAAAATCGTCAAAGCAGGAGCACAGTATAACTGAATATCATTATAATCCGTTACGTCTATAATATCAATATAGTTTCCCATAGAAAGTTGTTGCATCATGTTGCAGATTTGAATTGCCGTATCAATATGTGCATCCTTCCCCTTACTGATGGGGACACCAATTTTGTAGGCATCTATTTCCACACCTTTTACAACAGGCATATCCGGACAATCCTCTTTGGTAAAAGTTTCTAAAACCACACCATGCGTATCCAGCAACAAATAAATCCCATAATATTCCAACAAAAACGAGGCCGTACGCTCCTGTACTTGTACTTTAATTTTATTCGGGAAAACGTACCGTACTCTTATACTCTTCAGATATGGAAGTTCAAATAAAATCCGTTCCGCTATTTTGGGCATCTCCATGCTGAGAATATGTTGACTTTGCGACAGTGTAGTTTGATCTGCCACCGCCAAAAAACCATTTCGTCCTATTACCGATTGCAAATAATATTCAATATCTTCTTGATTATAATGGGACATTGGTGTTACCGATACTTTACGAATCGCAAATAACGGCGAAAGTAGCAACGCAACGATCAAACAGACAGAAACCGTCGCAATCAGCGTTATTTGAAGCGTTTTCTTCTTTCTTTCCGGCGACGGACCGGCCGCATTGTCTTTGGTTTTCTCTAGAGCAGAACCTTTCTTTCTCATTGCGCATATGCCCTTTCAAATTCTTTATCTTTCGTACAACAGTATATACTTCAACCAAATCAGTATATCGCAGAAAAAATTGAAAGTCAAACAAAGAACCTCGGGGTATTTTGAAGCTATAGACCACTTACTGTTATGCATTTCCAGTTTCTCTTAAGGGGAAAAGAGGTTTTGTTTAATGATTAGAGTCGCTGGGCACAGAGCGACTATGTTCATAGTCTCCTGCCCACTCCGATATTGTGGCAGTAAATCCATGAGACTTTTCTTCCCGCACCGGGAAAACCAAAAGCAAAGAGACTGTTTCAAAACCATAGTTCACAATAGTTTTGAGACAGCCTCCAAATAATCCATTATAAGTAGCCTTATTTCTTCTTTCCAAAAATAGAGCGTTTATTTCCGTCTTGCTCTGTTTTGTTCTTCACAGACTCCAATGTACCACCGCTAAGTTCATCAAAAGACCGAAGCAGTTCTTTTTGTCTATCCGACAATTTCTTAGGAATATCCACAGAAATACGTACATATTGATCGCCCCTGGAACTGGATTGAAGCTTTTGAATGCCCTTTCCTCGCATCTTAAACATAGCGCCATTTTGTGTTCCTTCCGGAATCGTCAATTCAGCTTTCCCATCAATGGTATCAATCAGAATCACGTCCCCCAGCATCGCCTGTACCACAGAAATTTTCTTATCCAAGAAAACGTCATATCCTTCCCGCTGCAACACCGGATGGGAACGAACACGAACAGACACCAACAAATTTCCAGCAGGACCACCATGGCTACCCGGTTCACCTTGACCTGCCATAGAAACAGCTTGACCGTTATCGATTCCGGCAGGAATCTTTACTTTCAGCTTAATAGATTTACGAACGGTTCCTCGACCTTGGCACACACCGCAAGGATCTGAAATCACCTTGCCACTTCCGCCGCATTTATCACAAGTACGAACGTTCATAAACTGCCCAAAAGGCGTGTTCTGTCGAACATTTACTTGGCCGGTTCCGCCACAGGCACTACACTTCACAGAACTTTTGGACTTAGATCCGGTTCCTTCACAGGCATCGCAAGCAACGCTTTTGTTTAATGTAATTTCTTTCTCAACACCAAAAGCAGCTTCTTCAAAAGTCAGATCCAAGGTATATTTTAAATCCGCACCTCTTTGAGGTCCTCCCCTACGAGAAGAATGACCACCAAATCCACCGCCAAAGAAAGATTCAAAAATATCCCCTACGTCAAAACCAAAACCACCGGCACCACCATATCCGCCGTATCCGCCTGCCGTTTGATCAAATGCAGCATGACCGAATTGATCATACTGGGCACGCTTCTCCTTGTCACTCAGAATAGCATACGCCTCTCCGGCCTCTTTAAATTTAGCTTCCGCTTCCTGGTTTCCCGGATTTACGTCGGGATGATATTGCTTTGCCAGTTTACGGTAAGCTTTCTTTATTTCATCGTCCGTGGCACCTTTCGAAACGCCCAGGACTTCATAATAGTCTCGCTTATCTGCCATGTAGACTTCTCTCCTAAATAAACTTTTCCAAATGCACTTTGGGCATCCCGGGACGGATACCCAAAGTACGTTCGCATTCAAGCAGTTTTATTACTTATTCTCATCCTCGTCTACAACCTTGTAATCAGCGTCGTAAACATTCTCTGCACCAGCTTGTGCATCTTGCGCACCGGCTGCTTCTGCAGCTGCGCCCGGATTTTGCTGGTAAATCTTCTCAGAGATCTTATAGAATGCCTGTTGAAGTGCTTCTGTAGCAGTCTTCATTTGTGCTGTATCATTGGAAGCAATTGCCTCCTTTACTTTCTGAATTTCAGCTTCAACACTCTCTTTGTCAGCTGCATCCAATTTGTCCCCTAAATCCTTCAAAGTCTTCTCCGCTTGATAAACGGAAGCGTCAGCATTGTTCTTAATTTCTACGTCTTCCTTAATCTTCTTATCTTGCGCTGCATATTGTTCTGCTTCTTTAACAGCTTTCTCGATATCTTCTTCAGATAAATTACTGGAAGCAGTGATTGTAATCTTCTGCTCCGTTCCCGTACCCATATCCTTGGCAGATACGTTTACGATACCGTTTGCATCAATATCGAAGGTAACTTCAATTTGCGGTACACCTCTGGGCGCCGGCATAATCCCTGCTAATTGGAATCTACCCAACGTCTTGTTGTACGCTGCGAGCTCACGCTCACCTTGAAGCACGTGTACGTCTACGCTGGTCTGATTATCTGCTGCCGTAGAGAAAATCTGACTCTTTCTGGTTGGGATCGTAGTATTGCGCTCAATCAATTTTGTAAACACACCGCCCATCGTTTCAATACCCAAAGATAGAGGCGTTACGTCCAAGAGCAACAAGTCTTTAACGTCACCGGTCAACACACCGGCTTGAATTGCAGCACCAATGGCTACACACTCATCGGGATTAATACCCTTGAAAGGTTCTTTACCCAAATATTTCTTAACTGCTTCCTGAACTGCGGGAATTCTAGAAGATCCTCCTACCAATAATACCTTCGTAATCTGATCAGCAGTAAGACCTGCATCCTGCATTGCCTGTCTGGTAGGTCCCATGGTGTTCTCAACCAAATCGGCGGTCAATTCGTCAAATTTCGCACGAGTAAGCGTCACGTCTAAGTTCTTAGGACCGGTGGCATCTGCCGTAATATAGGGAAGCATAATATTGGTAGACATTACGCTGGAAAGTTCAATCTTGGCTTTCTCAGCAGCCTCCCGTACACGCTGCATAGCAAGACGGTCGGATGACAAGTCAATACCGGACTCCTTCTTAAATTCAGCTACAATGTAATCCATGACTTTCTTATCGAAGTCATCACCACCCAAGCGGTTGTTACCGTTGGTTGCAAGTACTTCAAAGACACCATCGCCGATTTCCAAAATCGATACGTCAAAGGTACCGCCACCTAAGTCAAATACCATAATCTTCTGTTCAGTTTCTTTATCCAAACCATAGGCAAGGGCCGCTGCAGTCGGCTCGTTTACAATTCTCAAAACTTCAAGACCTGCAATACGACCGGCGTCTTTCGTAGCCTGGCGCTGCGCATCACTAAAGTATGCGGGAACCGTAATAACGGCTTGAGAAACAGTAGTTCCCAAATAATTCTCTGCATCCGCTTTCAATTTCTGCAATACCATCGCGGAAATCTCCGGGGGTGTATACTTCTTATCGTCAATTTCAACCTTGCGGTCCGTACCCATATCTCTCTTAATAGAAATAATGGTACGATCCGGGTTGGTAACTGCCTGACGCTTTGCCAAGTCACCAACCAAACGCTCTGTAGGTTTCTGCGCAGTTGCCTTCGTGAAAGCAACAACAGACGGAGTCGTTCTTCCACCCTCTGCATTTGTGATAACGACGGGATCGCCGCCTTCCATTACTGCCACACAAGAGTTTGTAGTTCCTAAGTCAATACCAATTACTTTTGCCATATTCTATTTCCTCCTTATAAAACAATCAAATTATATGAATTAAGTTGAAAAACAATTTCAGTTTGCTACCTTTACCATACTGTAGCGCAATACTTTATCCCCCATCTTATATCCTTTAGCGAAAACTTCAACAACCATATTTGCGCCGACAGATTCATCCTCTACATGCATCACTGCATTGTGTAATTCCGGATTAAACTCAATGCCCACTGCTTCAATCTCTTCAACGCCGGCAGCTTTCATTGTTTCCATCAATTGACGGTAAATCATCTCAACGCCTTGCTTGTAAGAAGCATGAGCTTCATCCGTTTCTTGAGCAATTGCGCGTTCAAAGTTATCTACCACGGGCAAAATATTCTTCCAAACGTCGCCTTTAGCATCTGCATAACGAGCATCTAACTCTTTCCCAGTTCTGCGCTTATAGTTCTCAAATTCAGCACACATTCTAGTGTAGCGATCTTTCATTTCTTCCGAAGTTTGATGGGCTTCTTCAACCTGCGTACGCAGTTTCTTTAGTTCTGCGGTTAATTTCTTCTTGTCTTTGAAAGAAAGCTTCTCGTTGTCCACCTCTGTTTCCACAGTTTCTTCTAAGGCAGCTTCACCTTCGGTGACATCTTCCTGCTGCGGAAGTACATCTTCTTCTAATTCTTTCTTCTCTTCCTCTGTCATCATATCCTCCTTAATCAGCCTTCTTCGGTTGGTTTCCAAGGCCTTCTTCAAGCCCTTTGCGTACGTATTCCAAGGCTGAAATCACTTTGGAATAATCCATTCTGGTAGGACCAAGTACACCTATTGTTCCCAGTTCAACACCGTTTACACTGTAGGATGCCGTAACTACAGAACAATCACTTAAATCCTGTATCTTATTCTCAGAACCAATGCGAACTACCAAACCACCTGCGGAAGAACAATCCTGAATCATATCTACCAACAAATCTTCCTTATTAAGCAGTTCCAATACGTTGCGTGCTTTACCGATATCGTTAAACTCCGGATGTGCCAGCAACCGGGATGCACCTTCTGTGTATACTTCCGTATTCTCAGCTTTACGAATACAGGTCACAATGCCTTCGACAATAGGATATAACAACATACGAGGCACGCCGGTGCTTTCCGCAACCATATCAATCATATCCATATTAATATCTTCCACCCGATGTCCCGAGAACAACAAATTACACTGTACAGAAATTCGCATGAGCATCTCCGGTGTAATAGAAGCATCCACGGAAACAATACTGTTCTTCACCGTGTCATCATCCAATACAATCAAGATCAACGCCTTCCCGGCTTCCACCGGTACAGTTTGAAGCGCTTTAATCTTCATAGAACGACGGCTACTCCCCGAAACCACAATCGCAGTATAATCTGTAAGGCGGGAAACAATTTCAGAAGCCATCCGCATCTGATCGCTCAACTCACTGATCTTGTGTTGCATATGGGATTTGATATCGCCCAACTCTTCAGCAGTAGGCTCAATCCCCTGTTCCTTTAAATTCATCAAGCGATCTACGTACAAGCGATAGCCTTTCTCCGAAGGAATACGACCTGCGGATGTATGGGGTTGTGATAAATACCCCATCTCCTCCAAATCAGCCATTTCATTTCGAATAGTAGCAGAGCTGAGGCCCATATCGTACTTCTTTGCAATGGTACGGGAACCAACCGGCTCTTTGCTTTCGATATAGTCATCGATAATCGCTTTCAAAATCAGCATCTTTCTGCTGTCTAACTCATCGGTTTCCAATTTGCTCCGCTCCTTTCCGCCTTCGCTGTTAGCACTCACCTATCTTGAGTGCTAACAACACTATAGCATTCCCTTCTTTGTTTGTCAATACATATTCCCCATTTTTCAAACAAAAAAAATCCGGACACCTGTTTCTGTGTCCGGAGAAAGCTTTCAATATTATCAACGTTAAATTACACTTCAGGCTTTGTGGCCGTGACCCGATAAATGGGCATTCCCATTTCCGTAAAACGGGTTTCATATTCAGTCATCACGTTATCCTCAGGCACTGCCTCTAAAATTTCAATTTGGTAACCACACTCTTGATATTTTCGTACCGAGAAGTCAAACAAACCTTTATTATCCGTTTTCTGATAAATCTTCCCCCCGGGCTTTAATATTTTCTTATAAATCTCCAAAAAATCCGGATGCGTAAGACGATTCTTAAACTGCTTCGGTCTCGGCCAGGGATCGCTGAAATTCAAATAAATCGCATCCAGTTCTCCGTCGGTAAAATATTCTCCCAACTTCCGCGCATTTCCGCTAATGAAATGAACGTTCTGAATTTCCGGGTTACCGTCAACCTTCTCTAATGCCGCAAGCAGAACGTTGGGAACTAATTCCATGGCAACGAAAGACACCTCCGGACGCTGCATGGCTTTTCCCGTAATAAAAGCACCTTTGCCGCATCCGATTTCAAGATGCAGGGGTGATTCGGGTCGATTCAGCACACTACGCCATTTTCCCTTATTCTCTTCCGGTGCCCCTACTACCAAATAGCGGCACTTCTCAAAACGCTCCTCAAAATGTTTCTTCGTTCTTGGACGCATGTCCAATCCCTCCGTTATCTTATAGAATATGCAAGCACGCCGTAAGCCGGGTTCTGTCGTGGACGGTCATCTATCTGCGCATACATGTTACCATGCAGCTTTAGCCACCTTTGAAACGGTCGGGTCAACCTATTTGTTTCTTCTGCGGTGTTGCTCCGGATGGGGTTTACACAGCCCGCTGTGTTACCACAGCGGCGGTGAGCTCTTACCTCGCCTTTTCACCCTTACAATCCAAAAGATTGCGGTAATTTTCTGTTGCACTTTCCTTGAAGTCGCCTCCACCGGCCGTTAGCCGGCATCCTTACCCTATGGAGCCCGGACTTTCCTCAAATAGACCCTTTCGAGTTCTATTCGCGACCGTCAGGCGTACTTGCGGGCATTATTATAGCACATTTATCTTGAAAAAGGAAACAGAATATAGTATAATTTCCCCGTTCTATACTTTTTTACAAGGAGTTATTCCGATGATTCATGTTGAAGAAACCAAACAATATAATGTACGCGCACAAAGTATGCTGTCTACAGCCTTCGAACGAGCTTACAGTCGATATGCAGATACCCAAGAAGCCGCACCGCCGGATGCTGTGACATTAGGATTCAGTATTGTAAGTTTGCTATTAGTAATCAGTATGCTGATTCTTACAACGCTTCGCTATTCCTCTGAAACCATTTGGTACGTATTAATTGCGTTATGCATTTTCTTTATGGGGCGAATGATTTATCGCTACGTTAAAGCCAGAGCTGAATATCTGAAGGCAGCCGGCAAACCCAGCACCATTGCACAAAAAAAGAAAGCATTTTTTGATTTATTTGGGGGAATCGATGAGATTCCGGAAGTAACTACAGCGGCAGACTTGCAGAATCGGGTTCGGCCATTACTTGGAAAGCAGAATAATACAATTTACAACACGGCACTTCGAACCGTGTCCGAAGAGTTGATTCAAGTAAACAATCCCTCTCACATACTCTGCAAACTGATTACACCTTTAGATGAAGTCTTTACCCAAGTACGTCAAAGATTCTATTTCAAAGAGGAGAACGGCGAATTTATCTTTTTCGATTCCGATTGGATGAATCCCAAAGGTCAGATTCAATGTTCTGCTACAGATATTGTTTCCTTTGGCAAATACACCCAATATACATCCCGTATAAATTCCGCAGGCGGTGGAAAGATACGACAAGGCGCGGTGATGCTTGACATCCAAGGCGATTCCAAACATCTGTTCTTTGAGTTCTCCCAACACGAGTACGATACGCTTCGGAAACGCCTTCCCGGAAAGAAAGAGAAGAAATAAACCAACCCGCGTCAGGCGGGAGTGTGCAAATCTATGAGGTTATTCAAAACCATTTTGGCTGCCGCAATCGCGTGCAGCCTTTTTTATTCGTATTATCCGAAATCGGAAAATCAAAATTCCGTGCCCACCGTATCCACAAACGTACCCTGTACGGTTACGGAAAGCGCCTCTTTATTAAATCCGGAATACAACAAGCCGGATACGTTGGAAGTATTAATTCCAAAAGACAGTCAAAACACATTGATTTTATGCACAGACGGAAGTGGAGCGCTGTACGATACAATTTTTATTGCAGCCCATTCTCCTTCCCAAAATACACTGCGCATGATCAGTTTGCCCAGAGATATTTACGTGCCATATAATCAAGATATTTGTAACCAATTAAACAATTTAGGTTTACTGACGTCAAAAGGGATTTTTAAATTAAATGCAGTAGGTTCCATCGGTAAATTAATAAACTATCCGTCTAATCGATTTAACAACAGCGAGATAGCTTTTATGACAGATATTTTACAAGAAATGACCGGAGTGACGATTTCCGAATACGCAATTGTGGGCTTTGATACATTTAAAAATCTGGTAGACACCGTAGGCGGTGTCACCGTAAATGTTTCCTGCGATATTCGTTCCTCCAACGGAACACTTTTACTGGCACAAGGCAGCCAAACCCTAAACGGAACCCAAGCCCTTCTCTACGCTCGTGCCAGAACATTCTACGATGCCCAAGGGAATCAAATTCCGGCAGCGGGCGACCACACACGAAAAGAGCATCAGTTAACTATGATTCAAGAAGTCATTCCCCAATTAACCCAGAAAGCAAGTTTAACAAAACTGCCACAGCTGATTAATATTCTTCGAAAAGAGGTCAAACACAGTTTCTCTATTTCGGAAATGTATAAATATTATCGGCTGGCACAGTCCGTTTCCGCCGGTAAAACGGCTTTGGAAACCCACGTTATTACCGGTCCCGGAATTGACCCCATGCAGGACGGATGTTCTTATATTCAATTTCAATAATTAGATTTCTGTTCATGCAAATTGACCGGTGCAGGTGAAACAAGGGCTACCGTCGTCCCGAAATGCCTTAACAGCGAAAGCGGCTTCCTCTTCCACAGTACAAAGAAGAGTCAGCTTTCGCTGGTCCGCTGCACAAGATGAGAAGGTATCGTAATCAATTTCATGTTCATAATGAATATCCAACGAAGAAACGGTTTGGGCGTAAGTCGTTAAAGGTAATGCATCCCGCACCCATTCAATGTAACGGGCATTATTAATATGACGATTGTAATCAAAATCGCTGTAGGCAGGAATACGCTCCAAAGCATAGGATTCTTCCATTTGTTCGTCTTGCTTTCTACCGTGCTTGGGCATAACGGCAGGCGGCTCCAAAGAAGATGTGTCCGGCGTTTGGATAATCGGACAGTTTTGTGGCTTCACAACACACCGCTTCGCCATATCAAAAAGGACCCAATTTGAGACAGCTCGACCAATAATGTGGCCCCGTTTGTCAATGATACGAAAATATCGGGTGAAAATCATTCGTAATTTGTTCTCCGGCCAAGTTTCCACGCGAACGACTTCTCCACTTCCCGGATAATCATCCATTTCAATATGCATCCGTACAATAACAAAACAAAATCCGTACCGGGTCATCAATTCTTCCCATCCAAAACCTAGACCTGTACACTGTTCTCCGGCAATCTCCTGAAATGTCTCAAAAACAGAGGACAATTTCCAATGATTGTACAGATCAATATCTTTTGCTTTCAGCTGTACATATTGCGCATAGCGTCCGTCAACCAGTTGACCGATGGGTTCTTCATAAAGCGTCATATATTTCCTGCACCTATCTTTCCCGTATTTTCAACGCATTGTAAACGATTTCCTCCAATTATGTCAATATGGTATTCACGGGACATTTTCATTAAATTATCGTGAATAGGAAAGAAAGAGTGCATTTCCGTAAAAATATGGTATAATACATGCGGAGGGATTGTTATGAATCTGAAACAACACAAGAAGGATAAGAAGAAAGCGGCAGAAATGACCCATGAAGAACGCCGCAGTCTTTATATAAAGAGAGCTTGGACCGTCCTTAAAGTGACGGCAAAGACCGCATTGCTTACTTTATTGATAGCAGGATGTGTTGTATGCGGCCTATTAATCGGTGTCATTGCAGCCTGCGTAACTACCACAGACGCATTAACCATTGAAGATTTAACCACCTCTTCCCTCACTTCGTTTGTTTATTACGCGGATGGTTCTCCCATCACGTACGTAGCAGAAGATGGAACCGAAGAAATCATTAAGCTCAAAGGTTCCGAGAACGTAAATCGTATACTGGTAGATTTAGAAGAAATTCCCGAGGATTTAACCAATGCTTTTATCGCCATCGAGGACGAGCGTTTCTATGCCCACGACGGTGTAGATCTCAAGCGTTCTTTGGGCGCTGTAGTCTCTTATATTGTGCCAGGTATGCAGGACTTCGGGGGCAGTACCATTACGCAACAGTTAGTAAAGAATGCCTCCGGGGACGATGCCTCCAGTATTCCGCGTAAGATTCGCGAGGCATGGCGAGCTTACTTGCTGGAACAGGAGTACGGCAAAGAAGAGATTTTGGAATACTATATGAATATTATTTATATGGGCAAAGATGTATACGGCGTTCAAGCTGCAGCCAATGCCTACTTTAGCAAAGACGTAGGGGATTTGAATATTGCAGAATGTGCTTTCCTGGCAGGCATCACCAATAATCCATCTAAATATGGTCCTTTGACTACAAAAGGACGAAACAATGCGTACCAGCGTCAAATTACTATTTTAGACCAAATGCTGAAGCTGGAGATGATTACGAAAGATGAATATATTGAGGCAATTCAAACCAAGCTGGTATTTAATGAAGACTACGTAGCCCACAGTGCCGCCTCCGTGTACAGTTATTTTGTCGAAACCGCAATTAAAGACGTGCGGGATAAGTTTATCGAATTAGGTTATACAGCCACCGAAGCCAATCGTTTAATTTACGGAGGTGGCATCAGCATTATGACCACCCAGGACAAGAATATGCAAGCGATCGTGGACAAAGAGTTCAATGACATTCACAATTTCCCTGCGAATCATTTATATGACTCCCCTTCCGATATGGCACAAGCAGCGATTGTCGTAATGGATCAATATACCGGTCAAGTTAAGGCAATTTACGGCGGATACGGCGAGAAGACCACGCGTTTCGGTTATAACTATGCAACAGATGCCCAACGTCAGCCCGGTTCCGCAATCAAGCCACTACTGGTATACGCGCCGCAAATTGATCAGCATATTATTAATCTGGGCATGAGTATCACAGATGAGCCGGTCTTTATGGATCCCCAAGATCCGGAGAGAGAGTGGCCCAAGAATGCATATTCATATTATATGGGCACAATTACCCTTCGTTTTGCCCTGGCAATATCTTGTAATATTGCTGCCGTGAAACTTTATCAGGGTCATGAAGCTTTAGGCCTTTCTTATCTCAAGAAAGCAGGTATTGACCGCACTTCCGAAACCCATTTATCCATGGCCCTCGGCGGCTTTACAACCGGTGTTTCTGCCATGCAGATGGCAGCGGCATACGTGCCCTTTGCCAACGGCAATGGCGTTTATTACGAACCGATTACGTTTACAAAAGTATTAGATAAAGACGGAAAGATTTTGATTGACAATACGCCTGATACCCAAGTTGTATACGAGGATTCGCAAACCGCCTCAGTTATGTCTTATATGCTATCGGCAGTTGTAGATAGCGCGTATGGTGGTACTGCCGGCGCCGCCAATTTCACAAATAAAGCAGGAGAACAAGTTCCAATTGCAGGAAAGACCGGAACCACCTCCAGTGTTTACGATTATTGGTTT
>JAZRHX010000102.1:0-3885 GCA_045644985.1 Clostridia bacterium
AGATCGCAACCAAGGCTGCTATGGAGAAGATTGACGCTGAAGTTGTAGAGTTGATTACAAAGATTTGCCGCATGGCTGCTGACGTAAACATCTCTCCCAGAATGGACTTCATCAAGAATCCTCGTCAGGTTGAAGACATGATGTTCTCCAACGAGAAGATGCCGAAGATGCCGGACGCTAAGCCGGACGTTCTGATGCCGATGGAAGAGAACCCCAGAGTACAGAAGATCGCTAAGAAGGAAAGATTTGGTTTCGATGCAAACGGCAAGCCCGTTTCCAAGAACAAAGTATTCCAGTTCCGTGACGCTGTATTTGAGTCTATTATCAACAAGTTCTATGAAGATCCTACCTTGGTAGCATACGGCGAAGAGAACAGAGATTGGGGCGGCGCATTCGCTGTTTACAACGGTCTTACAGAGGCTCTCCCCTACCACAGATTATTCAACTCCCCCATTTCCGAGGCAGCTATCGTTGGTACTGCAGTAGGTTATGCAATGAGCGGCGGTCGTGCATTGGTAGAGCTTATGTACTGCGACTTCTTGGGCTGCGCAGGCGACGAAATCTTCAACCAGATGGCGAAGTGGCAGTCTATGAGTGCAAACGTACTCAAGATGCCTTTGGTACTTCGTGTATCCGTTGGTTCTAAGTACGGTGCACAGCACTCTCAGGACTGGACCTCTCTTTGTGGTCACATCCCCGGCCTTAAGGTTTGCTTCCCTGTAACACCTTACGACGCGAAGGGTCTTATGAACTCCGCATTGAACGGCACCGATCCTGTTATCTTCTTTGAGAGCCAGAGAATTTACGATATCGGCGAGCAGTTCCACGAAGGTGGCGTTCCTACCGACAACTACGAGATCGAATTCGGCGAGCCCGACATCAAGTTGGCTGGTTCCGACATTACGATCTTGACTGTTGGTGTAACCTTGTACAAGGCTTTGGAAGCAGCGAAGATTTTAAAAGAGAAGTACAACATCTCTGCAGAAGTTATCGACGCTCGTTCCTTGGTTCCTTTCAACTACGAGAAATTGCTTGAGTCCGTAAAGAAGACTGGTAAGCTTGTTCTTGCATCCGACGCTTGTACAAGAGGTTCCTTCTTGAACGATATTGCACAGAACATCACTGAAATGGCATTCGATTACTTGGATGCACCTCCGGTTGTTGTTGGTGCTAAGAACTGGATTACACCGGCTTATGAGTTTGATGCAGACTTCTTCCCGCAGGCATCTTGGATTTTGGATGCGATCGACCAGAAGATTATGCCTCTTCCGGGCCATGTAACCACCCCCAACGTTAACTTCACAACCAATGAGAAGTTAAGAATTGCGAAAAAAGGAGTTTAATCCCCTATGTCAAACGAGAGACGCGCATCTATATTAGCGATCATTGAAGACGCCGGAGAAGCGTCTCTCGCTGAGCTGTGTTCAAGATTCAGCGGCGTATCGGAAATTACCATACGCCGCGATCTGATCCAGTTAGAGCAAGAGGGTCATATTCTTCGTACCCGCGGCGGTGCTGTCAGCTTAAAGCGTTTAGGTAGCGCTATTATTCCTCATCCGGGCAGCGGCGAAGAGAATGAATACTATCTTCGTGCCCACCAAAATCAGGAGGAGAAGATTGCCCTTGCTAAGAAAGCCCTCTCTTTCGTAGAGAAAGGTCGTTCTATTTATTTTGATGCCGGTTCCACCATTATGGCGCTGGCCCACTTATTGCCGGATGAAGCTATGACCATCATCACAAACGGCACCAACGTAGCCCAGGAACTTGTAACCAAACCGAAGATTACGGTTATGATGCCCGGCGGCACCGTGAACCACAACACTTTATCGGTGTCCGGTTCCACTTCTATCTCTTTTATTCAGAACATTAACATCGAATATGCCTTTATGTCTGCATCCGCTTTTTCTTTGGACGCCGGTTTCTCCGTGTCCAACATTTATGAAGCAGAACTGAAACGTGCTGTGATTAACCGCGCCAAGAAAGTGGTGATGCTGTTAGACTCTTCTAAGTTTGATAAGAGTCTCCTTTTTACCATGGCCGATCTTGCAGACGTTGATTATCTGGTCTGCGACCGCGCCCCCTCCTCTGAAATTCGCAAAGCCGCGAAAGCCGCGGGGGTACAGATTATCTGATTTTCCGGATTCAATTTGAATATTTTACCGCGGGTGCGTACATACTACCTCTGTAATAAATCTTTTGGAGGTTAGAATGATGACTCGAAATGTACGTTTACGCACAAGCTTTTGTTTGCTCACGCTTTGTTGCATCTTTTTAATCGGCGGAATTTACAGTTTTGCATCCCCCGATAATCCGGTTGCAATTTCCGAAGAGGAAATTAGCGAAATCGCGGAAGAAACATTTGATAAAGTTGTTCCGCAAACTCAGTATGGAAATGCCACCGTAAATGTAACCGCCTTGAACTTACGCGCCGGACCCGGGACAAAATACGAAATTATCGGTGTCCTGTCCAAAGCTCAGCCCATACTGATTCTCGGACGCTACGAAGGTTGGTACGTAGTTTTTGACTACGATACAGGCAGAATCGGTTGTGTAAATGGCTATTATATTACAATTGTCAGTGAAGATTCAAAGGACGATCCTAAGTTACCCGGTGAAGATTCTCCGTCTACAGGTGAATCCACCGGCAATAATAACAATGTGCAAGATACAAATACACAAGGGCTCAGCGATGACGCACTTCGTTTGATGACGTTAGTCAACGATATTCGAACACGGCACAATGTAAATGCCATTCAATACAGCAGCAGTCTTTCCAAGGTTGCCCAGGACAAAGCAGAAGATATGGTGCAGAATATGTATTTCTCCCACCAATCCGACTTGTATGGTACGCCTTTTGAAATGATGCGGGCTTACGGAATTTCTTTCACCTGCGCGGCGGAAAATATCGCGGGCAATCAAACCATGGACGGCGCTTTCTACGCCTGGATGAACTCTGACTCCCACAAAGCCAACATTATGAATAACGATTACGACCGTATGGGGATCGGTATTTGCGTCAGTCCCATCTATGGTAAAATTATTGTGCAGATGTTCGCCGGAAGCTAAGACGGCTTAAATAAATTTGGGCGCACTCGTGAAGACGGTCGCGGGTAAAATGTCTTCAATTGCAACGTTTTGAATCCGACGGGCGCCTTGATAGTCGTCCGTCGGTTTATAGCAATATGCCCATAAAGCTTGATAGCGATACCCCAAAAGGCGATTTCGGGTCTCCACACCATATTTGCCATCTCCCGCCACCGGATGGCCAAGAAAGGCCAAATGGGCTCGAATTTGATGGGTTCTGCCGGTAAGCAACTGTACTTCCACGGTGGATACGTCCCGGTTGCCGTCATAAGAAACAAAACGAATCGCCGTCTCAATAACTTTGGTCCCTACACGAGGTTTGTTGTAAATATACACGCGCTTATTTCTTTGGTCCTTGAAATGATAGGCTTTAAAATGCGTGAAATGCGCCCCTGCCGGCAGTAAGGGTCGGATATCCCCCAACACGATTGCACGATAAACCTTAGCATAATATCGGGCGGCTAAACAATCCGAAATATCTTGTGTGAAGGATGCTTTCTTACAAAGAAAAAGTAAACCGCCGGTATTACGGTCCAAACGGTGACATAGAGCATAATCTTCCCCACCCGGTATTTGATGGACCATCTCAAGCAAAGAGGTTTCTTCCCGTCCGTCCGGTTCAGAAAGAAGTCCTTGAGGCTTCTCACAAAGAAGAATCCAACTATTCTCGTACACCACCTTATAAGAGGGTGCATCCGGAACGGCTATATACGCAACAATCTTCATGCCCGAAGATAACGGAACATTTTGTGAAACACGTCGACCGTCTACGCGAATATCCCGCTTGCGCAGAGCCTTATA
>JAZRHX010000103.1:0-5594 GCA_045644985.1 Clostridia bacterium
TTTTTCCTGATAGGCTTTGACTCCATCCGAAGCTTCCGGCATGTACTTTTTCGCATAAGATAAAGCACTGTCTTTGATTGTTTCTTGATTAATGGAAATTTGATTTGCCGTCACACTGATGGCAAGGTCAATACCATTACAGTCCGTAATGGTGCCTCTGGAGGCGGAAATCGTACGCCATGCATTTTGTTGTGCGTACGCCATCTTTTGATAATAATCACCTTTAATAAATTGAATGATGGCAAAATTGCCCAAAATTACAGCAAGCAAGCAAACAAACAAAAGTGATACAATAAAAATCCGTCTGGATTTCCCTTGCTCCGCCTCTGTACTTTGATAATCAAACGTGTTCTTTACAAGGTCATTCAATCGCATTTGCGCTTGCCCCCTCTTTCACTTGCGAAAAACGGAACGCTCTTCATGATTATGCATGCAGCCGTTCCGTTTTCATTTCTCATCACAATAGTATGACACCCTTCTGCATTTTATGCGCCAATCAGTCCAAAGAACAAAAGAACCTTGTCCCACGCAGCTGCATACCACGGTTTCGATGCCGTTTCTTTCGTATATTCGGGTGCATTCATTTCCGTTTGGTCAATAGATTCCGTTTGAATTTCAACAATTTGGTACGGTTGAGGCTTCTGCATACCCAACTTATTTTGAGCAATCTCCGCGATCTCAGCCACACTCATCTGACTTTCAATCTCAACCTGTTGCTGGGCAACCTGTGCAAGCAGTGTATCATATTCATTTTGAAGCTGTTGATTTCGGTAATTAATTTCAGTAATGGAAGCATAGCGAAGTGCAACAAATAGACCCAGCGCAATCAGCAAAGAAACCTTTACCAAAATACGGTTCTTCACTTTCTTTCGTGCCTGCTTTAGCCGAATCTCCCGCAGAACCACGTTCTCCCGTACCGGTTTTTGAACCGGAACAAAGTTCTCCTCTGTTTCTAATGCTTCTGAATATTGGTACTGATAGGCTCTTGCACTACTGCTCATCTTTTGTACTCCTTAACGCTTTCTTTCAAACGCTCTTACCTTGGCGCTGTGCGCCCGATTGTTTCTCAATAGCTCTTCTTCTTTTGCAGTAACCGGATGTCCGGTAATAACTTGTCCCAAAGATTCTCTGCCGCATACGCATACAGGAAAATGAGAAGGACAAATACAGGGGCGTTCCGCTTCTCGGAACTTCTTCTTGACGATTCTGTCTTCCAACGAGTGAAAAGTAATAATAACCAACCTTCCACCGTCATTTAGAAGAGACATGGCCCCGTCAATGGCCTGTTCCAACACTTCCAATTCCCGATTTACTTCAATACGAATCGCTTGGAAGGTTCGTTTCGCCGGATGTCCGCCGTCACGTCTGGCGGCTATTGGAATCGCTTCCTTTACGAGATCCGCCAACTCAAAAGTCGTTTCAATCGGCTTTACGCTCCGTTTAGAAGCAATCTTTCCAGAAATACGACTTGCCCATTTTTCTTCCCCGTATTCCCGAAGAATCCGCGTCAATTCTCTCTCCGAATAAGTGTTGACCACATCGTATGCAGACAAACAGTTTTCTCGATCCATACGCATATCCAGCGGTGCATCCCACCGATAGCTAAATCCCCGTTCCGGATTATCAAACTGATAAGAGGAAACCCCTATGTCCAGTAAAATACCATCCACCAAAAGTCCCGCACAAACTTTTGCCATATCTGCAAAGTTTGCCTTCACAGTTTTAAACGAACCGGATGTTTCCACTCGTGAGAGTCGCTCCCTTGCTGACCGCAAGGCATCTGCATCCTGATCAATGCCAATTAGTTGTCCGCCGCTTTCAAGACGAGCCAAAATTTCAGAACTGTGGCCACCGCCGCCTAACGTGCCATCAATATAAATACCGTTCGGCTTAATATTCAGTAATTCCACACACGCATCAAGCAGTACCGGTACGTGGCTAAATTCCATGGTTTCCATCTGCTCCATAATGCCCATCCTAATTAGTAAGTGATAACTTCACGGGCCTTCTCTACCATATCGGCAGACATAATACTGTTCTGAGCATAGACTTCACTGTTCCATATTTCAATGTGATCTCCCACACCGATGATATGTACTTCTTTCTCTAACTTTGCAAATTTGCGGAGCACCGGTGGAATCAGCACGCGACCGTTTCCATCCAGCTCGCCGTCAAATGCGCTACCCAATAAATGACGGGCAAGAAAGAGATATTCGTTGCTGGATTTCTTCATATTCATCAATTCACCCAGCATTTTCTCGTAGTTCTCATTTGGAAAAATAGCAACGTACTCGCCAAAGCCCTTCATCAAATGAAAGTCATTGCCGAGTTCATTTCGTAATTTCGTTGGCAATACCACACGCCCTTTTGCATCCAGCGTGCTGTCAAAACCCCCGTAAAGCACGATTTGCTTCCTCCCAAAAAAGTTACAGCTTGTCCTTTGTACCTTCGAACTTTGTCCTGTGTACCTTCGCTTACTTGTAAGTAAGCTCTTTTCTTTCGTAAATAAGTTTCTTTTGTACTTTTGCCCCGGCATTTTGCTGGAGCTTTTATCTTTTGTAAAATGTGATTTGTCTGTATTTTAATGACACTTTCTGCCACAAAAAAACATTTTCCACCACCGACAAGTAGATAATACACCACTTACGCCCCTCTGTCAACACTTTTTTTAAAATTTTTACGCACGAACCACAATTCGATGTTCTTGTCCGTCGTCCTCCAGTTTCATCTCAAATTTAGAACCAGACTCTACAGTGAAGATATAAGATGCCGTTCCATGGCGATAAGTCAACTCAAAAGATTTCCACGCAAAGGGCAAATTGGGACGAAAAGACACAGTCGTTTCCCCTTTTCGCACAAAAAGACGAAAGCCCAATAAGTCTTCCAAAACGACCCGATACATCCAGGAAGCCGAGCCGGTATACCAACTCCAGCCCCCACGCCCATTTTGAACGTTTCCACATGCACCGGAGTAAACGTCCGCACACACGACATACGGTTCTGCCCGATAACGACATACGTCCATTTTAGAACTAGTGTGAGACACCGGATTAATGGCTTTCAATACGTTATACCCCAAAGAAGTCTCTCCGATCCGGAAAAGCGCCTTTGCAAGCCATACCGCAGCATGGGTATACTGCCCGCCATTTTCCCGAATTCCCGGCGGATAAGACGCAATATAACCTACCGATTGCATTTTAGAAAAGGACGGCGCAAGCAAACGAATGACCCCGTTATCAAAATCCGCCAAATATTTGACAGCGGTATCCAATGAAATCTTTACACGTTCCGGATTCCCAAATCCGCTGATACATGCCCAAGACTGAACAATAGAATCAATGCTGCACTCCGGAGACGTATGCGAGCCCAGAATCTTACCATCGTCACAGTAAGCCCGTAAATAGCGATCGCCGTCCCAGGCATGTTGCTCCGTGGCCGCCTGCAACGTTTCTCCAATTTCCCGAAATTTCCTGCGCACTGCGGCAGCCTCCGGCGCAAATATTTCCGAAAGCTCTATATAGCGACGAATCACGTCTTGTAAAAACCAAGAAAGCCACACACTCTCGCCAATACCCTGTGTACCCACCTCCGACAAACCGTCGTTCCAGTCACAGGAACCCATCAAAGGAAGACCGTGTTTCCCCAAGGAAATCCCTCGTTCTAAAGCACGCGTTAAATGCACACTCAAAGGCTTTGTTTCCCCTTTCTCAGGTACTTCGTAGCGATCTCGTTCCCGGGCAGAAAGTGGTTTCGAACGAATAAAAGAAACCGGTTCATACAATATACTTACGTCTTCTGTACATCGTATATATTCAGAAGTACAATAAACCAGCCACAACAAATCATCGGAGCAATGGGTACGCACGCCAGCGCCGCCAGGTGGATGCCACCAATGTTGCACATCCCCTTCTTCATATTGTCTGGATGCATGAAGAAGAATTTGCGCCCGCACGCGTTCGGGGGCAGTATATAAAAGAGCTAAAGCGTCCTGCAATTGATCTCTGAAACCGTAAGCACCTCCGGATTGATAATATCCACTTCTGCCATCTAAGCGGCAGGACTTTACTTGATACAAAAGCCATCCGTTCATCAGCACGTCAAACGCCGGTTCCGGAGTGGCAATACGAATTTTGCCCAGTACAGCTTCCCAATTTTGTTGAACTTCTTCCAAAGAAATTTCCGACATAAAATCTTCTTGTCCAAGACAGTCATCATCCCCAAAATAGAAACAAATCCGTACCGGTATATAGGCTTTTAAACGTAACGGCAAGCTGAGTGTGATGCAATCCCCTTTCCAACTAACACGATCCGGAGACAAATTACATCGTATATAAACATGATCTTTCAAAACGCACCCATACGGATGTACTTTGCAAGGCAATCGATCCGGTAAGAAGCCGTCTACCCGTACTTCGTAAGAGATCCGAATTTCCTCATCCTGCTGCGAAGTTACTGTTAGTGCAGAACATTTTACACCCTGATCTGCTCCGGCATAAACCGTCAACGAGGTAGATATTTGATTCCGGCACCCTACAGCCGGGCGCTCAAAAATAGCATAACCTTTCCCAAATCGAACCCGATCCCCCTCTTTGCGTATTCGGGCAATACAATCCCAAACATTTCCATCCTCTTCCGTAATCAGAATTCGTTCATTCACAGGATCTTTAACCGTTTGACACAGCCAAGGCGTCAAACGGCCCGAATGGCTATTTCCGCTCCATACGAAACCACCACCTGCATCCGAGATCAAAAAACCAAAAGGTTTCCCCGACACACAAGTAATACAATTCACCCAGGGCATAGGTGTAGGTTGAACGGAATCAATGACATATTCTCCTTTCCGTACGTCAAAACCACCAAAACCATTATAGAAAAGAAGTTCCATCGCACATCACCCGCCTTACATCCAGAACACCAAATTACTAGCAGCAATCAAGGGTTGCACGTTCTTTCCTTGCGCCGGTACCACGACTACAATTTCTCCCCGTGCGCCAAACGCACCGGAAATTGCGCTTTGCGCCAAGCGGTCCGCCAATTCCCGAATCGGGCTCAAATAAGATCCGTCATCAAATGCCACAATGACCAAATCCACAGGGAAGGCCCGGAAGCTAAGCATGCACCAAAGCCGTACCATTTTCTCCAAAGCATGAGAATTTTCAATTCTACGCATCATAACAGTAATCAACGGGCGCTCCCCGGAGATGCCGAAGGCGTACAATTTTTCTTTCAGTGTAGTGGTCGATTCCAATAACAATGGTTCTGCTTCTTCACAACCGGACTGCATAGAATCTCTGCCAAAATTCAACAAGCCACCGGATAAATCCATAAAATAACGCCATTCACCCGGCTTCAAACCAATATGTTCCCGTTCCACCAGCGTACGCGTCCGTGCCAACTCAAAAGCACCTTTAGCACATGCATATTCCCTATATTTTAAAAGACGTTCTTTACAGGCTTGGGTACTACCGGCAAAGCCTGTACAAAGCCACGCGTACCGAACGTCTGATTCCAACGTTGCACGAATGGCAAAACAAGGCGTCACCGGTGCGCCCACCGTACCGGACAAAGGTCTTCCTTTTCGAACTGCTTCAGGA
>JAZRHX010000104.1:0-6250 GCA_045644985.1 Clostridia bacterium
CCTAATAAAGGCATCAGTGCTTGAAAGAAAGCAAAAGTTCCTGCAATGCAGCACATCCTTTTGAGACGCATGCAGGGTTCATTTAACCCGTTAGCCAAGGAAACCGAGAACGCGTCCATGGCTAAACCAATTCCAAAAGCAATACTATAGAAGAAAAAAGTAAAGTCTAACTCCATTCTCAAAAACTCCTCCGTGGCAGTATAGCATGTGGCTAACGGCCTGTCAATTTTCCGCGTACAAGAAGAATCGCTGGAGCTTTGTGTCGATTTGTTGTAGCGTTAAAGGCATGTTTGCATTCTCTCGTGTCAGGATTAACCGCTCTCCCGGAATAATGTTTGCGTCTATGTAGTGTTGCATTTTAATTGTAGAGAATCGCTTGTATGCTTCCTGCTCCATCAGTCCCAGGTGTTCCCAATAGTAGGTCTCTCCGGTTTGGGGATGACGAATGGTGAAATCCGGATATAAGGTTACAGAATTTAGGTAGAGTGGGCATTCGTAGCGAAAAGGTATGTTATATAGGAGAAGACGGGATGCAATCATAGCTTCTGATTTAGAACGTACAAACAAATTATTGGTAACTTGGTGAACCCTTTTCTCCGGATATTTTGTGTTTTGTGAGTACGTCCCCGTTGCCCACCGCTGTAATGTGTAGAATAAGGGTTGAATTTGAGGCAGAAGCAATTTTGCATACTCTGGGTCTTCAAATAATTGCGGCGCTTTGGGTTTTTGCTTGTTATATTGTTGCAAATATGCATAAATCGGCGCCAACGCTTTTTCTAAATCGGAGAGTTGTTGCGTTAGATATTTTCGTAACGCAAGTTGTTGGGCAAGCAATAGGTTGTCTTTTGTAATGTAATGCAGTTTTTTGTCTTGCCGGGTATACCATTTTGTATGATTTTTATTTTCTATATAATAGAAAGATCCTTTTGGTAAAGAATCCAGTTGCTGTTTGGTATTCTTAATATCTTTCTCCAGCCGTGCCTGCTCTTCTACCATTTTCGCATATAGAAGCAATACAAACTCCCCCTTTGAATTCATAAGATTATTAAAGCATATGTTCTCTTGCGTGTAAAATATTTCCCGAATATTTCCCGGGTTTCTAAAGAGGCGGAAAAAGGCTAGCACGCTACCCTTAAACCAAGGAATTACATACCATCTGGACCTAAAGTCGCAAAAAAAAGGTAGCATGCTATCCTTAAAATGGACATTTGCATACACATATGCTACAATGTACAAAATATAACTTGAAAGGCCGCTTCTTCTATGCAACACATTTTTATTATGAACCCAAATGCCGGTCGGCGGCAGGCACAAACAAAATTGCGCACTCAAATTAAGCAGATTTGTACAGAAATGCAAGTAGTTTATCAAATCTATGAAACGAAATGTAAAGATGATGGGGCGGCGCAGATGGTGCGTGTTGTGCAGGCGCTGGAAGAGAAAGGTGAAACGGCGGAAGTCCGCTTCTACTTCTGTGGAGGAGACGGTTCGGTATTACAAGCTGTGAACGGATTTAAATCCTTGCCGGAATCTTGGCAGCAAGGTCGTGTGTCCGTAGGGATTATCCCCATCGGCACAGGGAACGATTTTATTCGTAATTTTGGCACGGCCCGGGATTTCTTAGATATTCGTAAGCAACTGCAGGGAAAGAGCATTCGCGTTGACGCGATTTGTTTCAACCATCGGTATGCCGCTAATATGTTGAATATTGGATTTGACTGTCAGGTTGTGAAGAAAGTCAATCAGCTCCGAGGCAATTTCTTTATGCGACAAGGTCTTGCTTATCCCATTGGAGTAGCGCATACCTTAATTCGCCATCCGCATACGCAACTGAAACTCACCTTTGATGATGGGCAAGTACACGAAGGTCGTTTCTTGCTTAGTTTTATTGCCAATGGTTGTTATTGCGGAGGCGGTTTCAAATCCGCCTCGGAAGCGCGCCAGGACGACGGATTGCTGGACGTTATGATGGTACGTCCTGTTTCCCGAACGCGCTTTATTTCTTTGGTGGGTAAATATAAAAAAGGTACCCTGTTGGGTACCCGTGTAGCGGAAAAATATATTCTCTACAAGCAATGTAAGAGCGTTACTATAGAAGCTGTAGATAGTACGGATGTATGCATTGACGGGGAAGTGGAACCTTTTGGAAGACTGCAAGTGGAAGCCGTCTCTCACGCCTTTTATCTTTCCGTTCCCAGTAAAGCGGCTTCTGACATAAGTGGCTCGTTGGCTTGATAAATCTCATCAAATTGGGCAAGGGGAAGGGGATTAATCCCCATGCCTGCTTCCACGGTATACCCGGGCTTGTTGAAATTCAAAATAAACCAATCTTTATAGCCGGCATTGGCGGATTCCGGAGGTGTTTCTTCTAAAGAATAGCCGGATACTGCGGCCAATCGTCTGCCGATTTCCAGCGCGCGAGGCGGCTCTAAATCATCATATTTCCAGAAAATTACTTTCCCTTGTGTGTGATAGGATAGGGTAAGTTGATAGCCATTTTGGTTTGTATTGTTTACCATTGCTCTGGACTCTGGTTCCGACAAAGGGAACGGGCCTACATAATCCCGGGGACCGGGCAGCGTGAAACCTTGCTGATACTTAATCTCTCGCGCCAGTTCCCAAGATGCGGGGTAATTTAAATTTAAATCTACACCGGACAAATTTGCTTTCCACCCCGAAGGAAAAGGGATGGACGGATAATTAGAAGCTAAATTTTGTGCATCTTGGTAAGCCTGTGAACCGGGTTTGATGAAACCTGTTACTAAGTCAACACCATCCGGATTGACCAAAGGAATAAAGTCAATTCTAGACTGCCCTAAGATATCTTGGGCAGAGCGTCCGCCTATAAAATCTCCGTAGATATAGCTTTGCGCCAGTTTCTCGGCATAACGCAATACGACCGGCGATGTAATCCATTCATTGGCGTGATGGGATGCATTATACGAAACGACTTGCGTGCCTTCGCCCATTCGCAGACGCCATATAGGGCGTCCTAACACAGACGCGCCGATTCTGGATGCCCGGACAAAAGGGTAGCGCTTGATAATTCCGTCTACAAAAAAAGCGCACAGCATGGAATTAAAGGGGATCAATGGTGATACGATATCAAATAAAAACGGCACGGTTAATGTGCGTCCAATCATTAGGTTGTAAGGATTTACGGTGGGATTCGCAACAGAAATTGCTGCCGCAGTGGAACCGTATGCGCGTGCAATTTTGTAAAATGTATCTCCGGAAGTAATGGTGTGGGTGGTATACCCTGTTAAGTACGGAATTAGACGGCTCCAAGTAGCATTTCCTACAATACCGTCCGGTATTAGTCCATTTGCTTTTTGGAATCGTAACACCGCATTTTGTGTATTCATGCCATAAATACCGTCTAAACTTTTTTGTTCCGTAAGAAAACCGGAACGGTACAAAGCGAGTTGCAATGCCTCCACGAAGGCACCGCGACTCCCATAATAAATTGTTTCCATATAAAAACCTCCATGCCGTAGAATCTAATAATACATTCTATGCGACATGGAGGATTTGGGTTCAATCTTATTCTAAAGACGCTTATTTGCTTTCGATTTCCTTTGCTGTATCCGCATTGTCATCCGTTTCTAATTTCTTTACTTCGCGAATTGCCCAATTCTTAAATTCAATCAAGGTTCTGTCTAAAGAAGATTCAATGGTAATCGTATCGTCTTTGATATTTACAATGGTACCGCAAATACCGCCGATGGTTACAATCTGATCTCCCAACATCAAGCTGGAACGAAGCTTCTCTTCTTGTTGTCTCCGCTTCTTGTTAGGACGGACAATCAAGAAATAACCAATCGCAACAAAGAAAAGTACGTAAACTACCAGGATAATCCAGCTCATGTTTCCGCCGGTCTTTTGTGGTGCGGCAGAAGCATCTGCTGCGGGAGAAGTTGCAGATACCATCATCATAGAGCTTGCACACAAAGCGCTCACAGTTCCAATAAAAGCAATCAATTTCTTCATCATTCAAATAAACCTCCAAAATATATTTATGTTGGTAACGGTCGCAGATTAATTTACATCTGTACCGTAATACTTCTGATAGAATTCTTTTCTAAAATCCAACAGACTGTCGTTCATTATAGCATAACGAATCTGTTTCATCAAGTTTAGCAAGAAATGTAGATTGTGCAGTGCTACCAAACGTAGCCCGTACATTTCTCCGGCCTTTAACAAATGGCGAATATAGGCACGGGTGTGATTCTTACAGGCGGGACAATCACATTCAGAATCCATGGGTCTGAAATCATGAGCATAATGGGCATCTCGCACAATCAGACGACCTTGGGATGTCATGGCGGTACCGTTTCTGCCGATACGGGTAGGCAGTACACAGTCAAACATATCAATTCCGCGGATAGCTCCTTCTACCAAATAGTCGGGGGAACCTACGCCCATCAAATATCGGGCTTTATTCTCCGGAAGTTCCGGCACGGTTTCGTCCAGCATTTCATACATTAAAGGACCTGGCTCACCTACACTTAAACCACCGATTGCATAGCCAGGGAAATCCATGGCCACCAAATCTCTTGCAGAAATCTTTCGTAGGTCGGCATACATACCACCTTGCACGATCCCGAACAAAGACTGTTTCTCCGTATTGGTGTGGGCTTTCAAGCAACGCTCTGCCCAGCGGGTGGTCATATACATTGAATTCTTCGTATAATCATAGGTGGAAGGGTAGGGGGCGCACTCGTCAAAGGCCATAATAATATCAGCTCCTAATGCGTTCTCGATTTCCATGGCTTTCTCCGGGGAGATAAAATGCTTAGAACCATCTAAATGAGAACGAAAGTGTACGCCTTCTTCCGTAATCTTCCGCAATTTGCTCAAGGAGAAAATCTGGAATCCACCACTGTCTGTTAAGATTGCTCTGTCCCAATTCATAAATTTATGTAGTCCGCCGGCTTCGGCTACTAATTCGTGACCGGGGCGCATATATAAGTGATAGGTATTGGAAAGAATGATTCCAGCATCCATCCCGTGAAGCTCATCGGGGGAAATTCCCTTGACGGAAGCTTGTGTACCCACCGGCATAAAGGTGGGTGTTTCAATCACGCCATGGGGCGTGTGCAGGCGCCCCAAACGGGCGCCGGATTGTTTACAAGTCTTAATTAGTTCATAGGTAACAGCGGGCATTCTACACGTCCTCCTTATCTTGTACGCGGCCTTGAATGAGCATGGCGTCTCCGAAGGAGAAGAAGCGATAGCGTTCCTTGATGGCCTCGTTATAAGCTTTCAAAATCAGTTTCCGACCTGCCAGACTACTGACCAGCATCAAAAGCGTGGACTCGGGCAAATGGAAATTGGTAATCAATCCATCTAGCATTTTAAAACGGTATCCGGGATAAATAAAAATATTGGTCCATCCGCTTCCAGGTGCGATGGTGCCGTCTGCCTCGGACTTGGATTCCAGCACGCGGCAAGACGTAGTTCCTACGGCAATTACGCGATGACCATCTTTCTTTGCGCGGTTAATCTTGTCGCAAGCCCCTTGGGTAATTTCGTAGTATTCACTATGCATCAAGTGATCTTCTACCTGTTCTTCTTTCACAGGGCGGAAGGTGCCAAGACCTACGTGCAAGGTGACAAACGCGCAGGAAATCCCTCGCGCCTCAATTTCAGCAAGAAGGGGACGGGTAAAATGGAGACCTGCTGTAGGCGCTGCTGCAGAGCCATTTTCCCTGGAATATACAGTCTGATACCGCTCCGGATCTTCTAATTTCTCTTTAATATAAGGGGGCAGGGGCATTACACCTACTTGATCCAAAATTTCCTCAAAGGCCCCCTTGAAATTAAAACGCACAATGCGGTTGCCGCCTTCGGCAATTTCCAAGATCTCTGCGCGAAGTAGGGGATTTCCGGCGTTGTCAGCCCCAAATGCGAAGGTTGCGCCGGGTTTTGCTTTCTTTCCGGGGCGAAGCAGAACTTCCCAATAACAAAAATCCGGCATCTCCGGCTCAATCCGTCCCGGGCGTTCCGGTATTTCGGAAAGACGTTTTAGCAGCACGAATTCGATGGGACTGCCCGTGGGCTCTTTGACGCCAAGAAGGCGGGCAGGAATAACACGGGTATCGTTTAAAACCAAGCAATCCCCCGGTTTCAAGTAGTCCAATATTTGGATAAAATGACCGTGGGTAATCGTTTCGGCTTTGGTGTCTACCACCATCAATCTAGAACTGCTTCTGTCTTTCAGAGGAGTTTGTGCAATCAACTCCTCCGG
>JAZRHX010000105.1:0-1973 GCA_045644985.1 Clostridia bacterium
TGCACCGTATCTACAATAACCCGAATGGCCAGCAAATCAAAAATTTGCTCCAATGTCTTGCTTTGTTTAATCATTTTCTTATGCACACTGTAGAAGTGTTTCGGGCGACCATCCAAGAAAGCATTAATGCCCGCTCCATCCAGTTTCCCCCGAATGGTATCTAAAACCTGTTTAATATAGTCCTCTCGTTCCGTTCGTTTCTGGTGAATCTGCACTTCCAGCTCCCGATAAGCTTCCGGCTCCAGATACTTAAAGCACAAATCTTCCAGTTCCCATTTAATCTTAGTCATACCCAAGCGATGGGCAAGAGGGGTGTAAATCTCCAGCGTTTCTCTGGCTTTGGAAATTTGGGAATCCGTATTCACGTATTGAAGGGTGCGCATATTATGCAAGCGGTCTACCAATTTGATCAAAATAACACGAATATCGGAGGCCATAGACAAAAACATCTTGCGGAGATTTTCTGCTTGCAATTCCTCTTTTGTGCCGGTGGGAATTCGTTTGAGCTTTGTAACGCCATCCACCAAATAGGCAATTTCCTCTCCGAAAATTTCCCGAATTTGTTCCAAGGTTACCGGGGTATCCTCCACTACGTCGTGGAGCATACCCGCAATAATAGACGGAAGATCCATCTCCATGTCCGCAAGCATAGAGGCAACTGCCACAGGATGGATTACGAAAGGCTCGCCGGATTTACGCTTCTGATTTTGATGGCTTTCATCTGCCAAATGATAAGCACGTTCCAACAGGCTTAAATCAGTATCCGGAGTATGCTTCCGTAATTTCTCAATTAATTTCTCATAAGTTGCTGCAATTTCCACGCGCTCACCCTCTCATCCTGCAAATACAGAACGATTCTCAGTCATCAGATGCAATAGCGCGATACAGCGAAGAGGATGAAAGATTCAGCTTTCCTTCCACCTTCATCAAAGTGTAAGAAGTTCCCGATTCTTTTGCCAGCAATCCAATTTCATAGAAAACAGAAATTGCAGACAAAATTAAATAACGCGAACATGGAATACCGGCTTTGCATAAGAGCGCCCCTATCTTCCCTACGTCATCTAACGTCCAAGTGGCACCGAAACTGACAATCGCCTTATATACAGCCTTCATAAGGTTTCGATTTAAAACAAAACCTTCAAAGGTAGTATACGCGTTATTATACAGACATTGTGCCCTTTTTTCAAGGGAAATATGGAAATCATGTACGTCTATAATGCGCAAAGACGGTCGTTCAATGCCGTTCCAGCAGTTCACGTTCAAGTAACATAATACAGAGCAGTCAGAAAAAGTTCGAATAACCCCTGCATAATTGCCCTTTCCAAAGGCTACACCGTCTAAGAACAAAGGTTGCCCTTCACCGTTCTGTCCTCTAAAAGTAACCCGAAGATGCTGACCGTCTTTTCCCATGCTTTCTGCCTTGGCAACGGTTAAATCTGTGATAATAAATGCAGGTTGAGGATTGCCCTCTCCAAAAGGTTCCAGTTGTGACAGATTTCGAATAAACGGAACGGTAATATCTTCCGGCTTCAGGATACAGTCCGCTACCTCAGAAGGTGGCGTCCATTGTTTCTCATATACCCCATGACTATATTGATTCAACGCCTTTATGAACGCAGGAATATGTTCTTCTGTCACAGTCAATCCTGCCGCCATTTCGTGCCCACCAAATTTTTCCAAGTATTCACTACAGGTACTTAGCGCCTCATAAAGATGGAAACCTTTCACAGAGCGGGCAGAACCTTTCATGCGCACCTTCCCCTTCTCATCCAAGCCATCCCCGGAAAGAACAATCGCGGGCTTTCCATATTGCTCCACCAGTCTAGATGCCACAATACCAATAACGCCTTGGTGCCAATCTTTCCCATAGGCTAAAATGCATGCATCCTCTTCGCCGCTTAAAAGGCTCCCTTCTTTAATGGCTTCTTCATAAATCTTCCCTTCTGTTTCCTGCCGTTTTTTATTTTCTTCAA
>JAZRHX010000106.1:0-10311 GCA_045644985.1 Clostridia bacterium
CTGCCATGCCACACGCCATCGTAACAGCATGGGACTCCGCAATACCAACGTCAAAAAAACGATTTGGGTACTCTTCTTCAAACAAATGTAACCCTGTACCGTCACCCATAGCGGCACTGATTGCTACAATTCGGTCATCCCGTTTCGCCATTTCCGTCAAGATTTTTCCTGTATTCGCAGAATAAGAAGGTTCCCGGGCTTTTTGCCCGCCGGGAGATACCCCATGGTAAGAAGACGGATCCGCTTCTGCAGGGGAATACCCTTTACCTTTCTGCGTGATTGCATGAATAATGACAGGGCCACCCATATAGATCGACTTCTCAATGGCTTTTTCCATAGCAGCAATATCATGCCCATTCACAGGTCCAACATATTTACAACCTAATTCTTCGAACAATTCGCCCGGAATTAACAAAAAACGAATTGATGCTTTAAAACGTTGAACACGTCTTACAAGCCCATTTCCAATTTTTGGAATTCTAAGTAAGGTTCGTTTAATTCCCTTTTTAAAACGAACGTAGGACTTTCTTGTACGAATACTCCCCAAATAACGGGACATACCGCCTACGTTGGAAGCGATGGACATACCGTTATCATTCAAAATAATAATCACATCATTCGAAATACGACCCGCGTCATTTAACGCTTCGAACGTCATCCCATTTCCAAAAGCACCGTCGCCGATGATTGCCACAACCTTATGTTGCTCCCCAAGTAAGTCACGCGCTCGAGCAAATCCGATAGCGGAAGAAATAGAAGTCGAACTATGTCCCGTATCAAAACAATCCGCATTCGATTCCTCTCGTGACGGAAAACCACTCAAGCCACCTTCGCAACGAATGGTATCAAATTGCGGATTTCTCCCTGTTAAAAGTTTATGTACATAAGCTTGGTGTCCCACATCCCATATAATTCGATCGTAAAAAGGATTCATAACGCTGTAAAGCGCCAAAGTAATCTCAACAACACCCAAGTTAGAAGCCAAGTGTCCACCATTCTTTGGGACCACTTCAATTAAACGCGCGCGAATCTCTCTCGCCAAAGCTTCTTTATCGGGCAACGACATCTTTTTCAATTTATCAAGAAGATCCGGTTGATGCAGCAAAATCAATAATTCCTTTCCAATAAGAATATACCAAGCTCACGTAAAAAAATGCAAGCGTCTTTCTTCCCGGGACACAATGAAGCCAACAGGTCGCAGCAATGAAGTGCCTCCATGGTTAATTGCGCCAAACGCTTTTTTGCGCCATCCAGACCATATAAAGAAACAAATGTGGTTTTATTGGCCTTCTCATCCATGCCGGTGGCTTTACCCAAAAGCTTAGCATCCCCTTCCACATCTAATATATCATCTTTAATTTGGAATGCTAAGCCAAGGTCCGCAGCGTAGCAAAGAAGTAGTTCACCTTCTTTTGAGTCCAACTTGCCAGCGTAAAGAAGTGCAATTTCCACCGGAAGCTTAAGGAGGGCACCGGTCTTTAGTGCACAAAGCGTATGATGGGTCTCAGAAGAAAGAACTTTCTCCTCCCCTTCTAAATCAATAACTTGACCGCCAACCATGCCTTCGCTGCCCGCAGCTTTGGCAATTGCAGACACAATGGCAGCACCTCGCATAGCATATGCAGAATCCTTAACACCCATTTCCAACGCGCCCATCGCGGCAACCTCAAACGCCTTAGTAAGAAGTGCATCTCCCGCCAGAATCGCTTGCGCTTCCCCAAACTTCTTATGGCAGGATAACCGTCCGCGTCTATAATCATCATCATCCATTGCAGGAAGATCATCGTGAATTAAGGAATATGTATGAATCATTTCAATTCCGCATGCAAAAGGCGCGATTGCTTCTTTGGGTACGCCTAAAAATTCCGCCGCCGCGTAGGCAAGCACCGGACGTATCCGCTTACCACCACACAATAGACTATAGCGCATGGCTTCGTAAATGCTTTTCTGTGCGTTATCATAAACCGGAAGATATAAATCCAGTTTGGTATCCGTATAAGCCGCATAGGCCTTTAATTGTTCTTGAAAATTCATTTTAGTGCTCCTTTGAAACAGTTTCATCAATCTTAATTCGGTAAGCATCCAGACGGCCTTTCGCAGCGGCAATCAACTCCATTCCCTCTTCAAAAGCCCCTAGACTCTCTTCCAAAGGTAAATCCCCCTTCTCCATGCGATGAATCAATTTCTCCAGGCGACCAATCATTTCCTCATACGACAAAGCGTCAAAATTGTCTTTCTGTTCTTCCATCATACCGATTTCTCCTTTACATTAATTTCCGCACGAACGGTTCCATCTTGCATAAGAATATCCACTTGCTGATTTTGTACCAACGCGCAAGCCGTTGTAATTACAGTTCCTTTTGGATCTGCGATTACCGCATAACCTCTTTGTAAAATATTGCGGGGATTTAATAAACGCAACTGGGTTTCGCAACCCTCGATTTTGCGCATTTGATCTTCAAAAATCTGGTTTAAAGCCCGCAAAAGATGTTCCTCCAACCCCATTAAAACTTCATATTGCCGTTCAATTCTTTCATAGGGACGGGTAAAATATGGATGTGCCGCAATTTGTTCTAACTTTGCCATCTTCAATGCAATATTTTGATTGGGTAGCATTTGCAGTTTACGCGTAAATTCCATAAGCTGAATGCGCAAAGCGCTTTCTTCAGGAACAGCCAATTCTGCCGCTGCAGAGGGCGTTGGCGCCCTAAGATCCGCAACAAAATCGCAAATAGTAAAGTCAGTTTCATGACCAACTGCAGAAATTACCGGTAAATGAGACGCAAAAACACAACGCGCTAACCGTTCATCATTGAAAGACCATAAATCTTCCAGAGAGCCACCACCTCTGCCCACAATAATCACATCTGCTTTCCGGTCCTCGTTAGCACGCTCAATCGATGCAATCAACTCTTCGCAACTTCCTGCCCCTTGCACGGAAGCCGGATAAAGCAGAACGGGGAGTCCCGGATATCGGCGACTGCTTACGTTACGAATATCTTCAATAACTGCGCCAGAAGCCGAAGTGACAACCGCAACAGCTTTGGGCAACAAAGGGATTGACCGCTTTCGTTCTTGCGCAAATAAACCCTCCTGTTCCAATTTCTTCTTCAATGATTCAAACTGCTCATATAACGAGCCGATACCATCCGGTTCCATGGATTGAACGTACAATTGATAGACGCCATCCCGCTCATATACGTTAACACTACCTGTCGCAATGACACGCATACCGTCTGCAGGCACAAAATTTAACTTTGAAAAATAAGATTGAAATAAAACACATTTTAAAACGCCCGTGGCATCTTTCAAGGAGAAATACGCATGACCGGAAGAATATCGTTTATAATTAGAAATTTCCCCACGCACGGATACCGAAGACAAATTCGGATCGTAAGCCAGAAGAGATTTAATATATAAATTGATATTCGAAACAGAAAGAATCGTTTTCCCTGTATTCATCAGCGACTGACACTTCCTAATACACCATTAATAAAAGCGCCGGCCTCCGGATAGCTAAATTGTTTTGCAAGTTCAACGGCTTCATTTATGGAAACACGCACAGGAATATCATCCATAAACTTCATCTCATAAATTGCAACACGCAAAATCGCTAAATCAACCTTTGCCATTCTGTCTAAGGTCCAATCTTTAGAATGTTCTACAATCAATTGATCCAATTGATTCACTTGCGCAACAACACCGTTAAGCACCGAAAGAACATAGGTAGAATCAATCTTAGCTGCCTCATCAGCGGATACCGAATTTAAATACATAGCAAGCATGGACTCTGCATCCAAAATCTCGTTAAATTCATCGTTATCCGTCTTTAATCGATTATCAATAAACCCATTCTGGAAAATAATCTTTACAGCCGCTTCTCTTGATGTTCTTCTACTCATCGCTATATGCCCCTTTCAAATATAAAAACGCACAAACTAACTTAACGATAACTTCCCGGCGGAAGAATCTTATCAAGTAAGTTTCGAAGGAAAGATCGATCTTTTTGTATTTGTTTGCCGATCATACATCCGACGATCATACATACGGCAATAAAAACAGTAGCAATAATTCCAAGAAAATGGAAAGATAATCCTACTAACAAACCGATAATCGCTCCATTCACAGGATAAAAATGAGTTCGATAAAATTTATACAGTCTGCGAAGCATCTCTTATCCCTCCTCTGTCTTAGACGATGCGTGCACGCCTTCCACATTGACATCTACCGAAACCACATTCATTTCTGTCATCATAGCAATGGACGCATGTACGTTTTCTTGAAGCATCTCCCCCAGAGAAGGAACTTGGGTGTCCGGATAAACAACCAGGCGAAGCGTCACCATCACTCCATCTTTCATAAAGCGCGCTTTTGCCTTAGCATCTCGAATACTGCCACTTCTTCTTGCAACAGAAAGGGCAATGTTCTCAATAGAATTGGCCGAAATACGCACAATACCACTTTCATTCTTTAAGCAATAAAACTTGTTTCCACTGCGGATACGAATACCGGAGAATAAAATTACAAGATTTATAGACAAAAACAAAAGGCCAAACAAAAAGATCAAAATATCATATTGGTTTGAACGATAAAAAGTAACGTCACAATAACTAAGTATTGCGTCCATAATCTGTTTATCCGCAAAAGGCGAAATCATCACCAAGCCACTGATAACAGCGGAAATAGCAGCATAAACTGCAACAAGGATTCTAAAAATAAGATTCATGCTTGTTCACTCTCCGTTTCCGAATAATCTACACCCTGTACATGAATATGGATATAATCCACAACAATACCGGCTTGTTCTTCAATTCGGTTCTTCACATGTTCTTGTATTTCAAAAGCTAAATCCGGTATGCGATAGCCATACCGAACAATAACATAAATATCCACGGTAGTCGTATTCTCTCGCGTAACAACCTTAACACCTTTTGAAAGGTTCACGCGTCCCAGCGCTTCTGCAATGCCGCCCGTGATACCGCTACTCATGCCGGCCACCCCCGGAACTTCAGAAGTCGCAATTCCGGCAATAACCGCAAGGGCATCATCCGTAATCATTGTATCATTCGCCGCTTGTCTATCAAAGGTAGGTTCCATATGCATATCCTTTACCATCAAACATTTATACGCTCAATATTCTACAACAAAGCGCCGGAAAAATCAAACTCAGAATAATTATTTTGTTCTCCGATCGGATATAATGGCAGCCATTTCCCCTACGTTCTTCATAGAAGAGACTTCTCCCATCTTAAAGCGCAATCCAAACTCTCGCTCCACTCCGGCAATCAAACGAATATGTTCAAGGCTGTCCCACTCCTCTATATCTTCTGCGGTAGTATCCGCCTGAACGCAAATTGTATCATCGTCAAATATATCCCGAAACACTTCGTTTAAACGGGTATAAATTTCATTCTCTGTAAGCATAGTACCATCTCCTGTTTCTTATTCTTCTACTAAAATCACATGATTTTTCTTTTGATAGTCGGATACATTCAATTTCCAAACCGTATTCCCAGCATCATCCGCCGACATTTTACTAAAACCAAAGCGTCCAAATAAGTCTGCAACCATTTGATTTTTGGCAGTAGGATAATAATATCCGAAAATGCTTTCAATGTCCAATGATTTACAACGCGCCACCAACGAATCCAGCATAGCATATTCCATATCTCTTTTCAACACACGGCAACTCATTAACCATAAATCAATATGAACGGATGCTCCTTCTATCCTTCCAATTACCACTGATACGATTCCGTTATCCCCAAAACGATCCATCAAACGACCATATAAACGAATATAGCCCGCATCTTGAGAAATGATTTCCATTTCCGATTCAGTATAACGACGTGTAGTCACATTAAATTGATTACTCTTATTAGTAAGCTGTGTAATACGTGATAAATATATCGGTTCAAAATCACGAATTTCACCACGCATCTCTAAACTTTTCAAATAAGCAGTGTAATCCGTAAAAGCAGCCTGCGCTTGCACCCGTTTCATGTTTGCATGATACATTTCATTTCTCTTAACATCATCCTTAGAAAAAGCAGTGATTTCAAAATAACCGGACCGATCCAACACGCGAATATATTCATCCACTTGGTTCACCTCCGGTACGGTCACGTCCGGCAAAAAGCTTCTTACAATTTCACGCTCCGCCGGATTGTCATCTACAAACACAATACTTTCCGGTAAAATATTTAATTCCGTAGCAATGGCAGCAATATTCTCTGATTTTGCATCCCAGTTTGCTTTAATCACCGTAAAATCCTCCGGTTTCAATACACCGGAAGGATGCTGAAGGCCTGCGATTGCATTCGCAGTATCATTTTTAGAACATACGTTCAAGACAATACCCAACTCATGGTGCGCTTTAATATACGATTGAAACTCCCAGTAACCTTGTCCTAGTGCTGTTTCCTGGCCAATTTCAATTCCATCCGCCCCATCATCCCCTACTACGCCACCCCAAAGCGTATTGTCCAAATCCAGCGCAAAGGCTTTCTTATTCTTGCCGAAAATAGATTTAATCATATTGGCAAGGCTGTGGGCAAATACAGGGATTGCAGAAAAATTCAAAGCATATTTATACATATACCAATAAGATGGATCCGACCATTTATCCAAACCGTATGTTGCAGATAAATACTGAATATCATGAATATAAAAATCCCGATGGTCATTCGCATATTCCACAAATTTTTGATTTAAAGAATGAATAAAATGCACACGACCATGACAATCCGCCCCATCTTTATTTCCCAATAATCGGTAGAATGGAAATTCAAAATTATTTTGTATAATTGCGCAGGAATAGCGCTTCACCAGCTTGTCCCACACTGGTACATAATATTGCATTTCCGCGGCAAGTTTCTCACGAACTTCCTCCGGAGTCTCTTGCATAGATGGATAACCTACGTGAATATTTCGATTGGTCGTATGGATAAAAATTAAATCCGGTGCAAAAGCATCCAACCTTGGATTATCGAACATTGCATCTTGATAATACTGTCCATATTCCGATTCGTAGAACGAAGGTGCAATTCCATCATTTAATAAAAATAATTCTAATATCTGAACAATATCATGGGTGGTGGAACCTCCCAAGACAGCAATTTTTTTTGAAACAAAATTCGTTTTCTTTGCAAGTAATTCTTTCTTAATCTTTCTTCGATTTTGAAGAATCCAATCAGCATCAAAAGGGTATTGAAGTTCTTTCATAACAAAATCTCCTCTATTTGTTAAAAATACGCGTGTAATTGGACACAGCACCGCCGGCATTGGTAAACAAGCAAGATGCCAAAAGCACATCCGTTATTGCATGCTCCTGTAAAAAGGCGTAAACATCCCCTTGAAAATACCGTAAATCAATCACCCATATTTCGTCAAATCCTTTGGCAAGAAAAGGCGCCAAAGCATTTCCGAAACTGTCTTTAAAAACCGCGATTCTTCGGCCACTTTGGTTTTGTGTAGTAACATGAGCTAGATATGCATCCCCATGATTCACCATGTCATAGAAGGGTTTATTGGAGAAAAAGAACATTTTGTTATTATGTCGCTCCTTCAATTCCATCGTATAGTAGTTATAATACTCCGAAACGTATGCAAACTTCGGTTCATACCAAGTAAATTTCTCCGGCCATTGAGCAAGATGCGTTTGGTTATAGTAGGAATAGAAGGATCCAAGTACGCCCTCTTCTGATATCGTATCATAATCTTTTGAAAGAGAGGGCACAGCAACACCCGCTTGTTTCATAAATGCTTCCACGGCGTAAAAAGCGCCCAAATAGGACCAATGGTGATCCGTACGTAAATAAATATCTTCTTCCGTATGCGCTTTCAAAACGTTATACACATCCAAATAACGAATTCGGTTATGGAGCAAATTGCGAATATAATTACAATCCGCTTCTTGATTTCCGGATTTATGGGCTAGAGAAGCCGGCAAATAGTATGCAGAAGCGATTGGGATGCTCATGGACCAAATATTCGCATCCGGCATATTTTGTTGTAATTTATCCAGTGCGGCAGCATACGTCACCATATTGTTCTTGCTTCCACCATACAGTTCCATTGCCCGTTTCTTATAAGTGACAATACCTGCATTTTGATAAAATTCATTCACATTCGGTTTTGGCGTGCCAGGTGCAGGTGTGGGCGTAGATACACCAGAAGAAGCGGTAATGTTGTCTTCCATTGGCGTAGAGGTGGATTCCGGCGGTGCCGCCATAGGATTGGTAGGCACTTCCGGAATCCGGTCATCCGAATAATCGGGAATATCGTCCGGAATATAAATATAAAGATCATCCGGCGCGATTCCTTTGTAGCTCATTATACGGTCTGCAAAATGTTTAAATTTCTCACGATGTGGAATTGTATCGTTATAGAAAAGCTGTAATTTTTGCGTATAGGAACCCTTCCACAAAGAAGAAAAAGAAAATTTGGGCATCGTTTCCAACTCCCTTTTTTCTTCTTCAGAGTAAGTAGGGCGACTTAGTACCAAAAGCGAAATCCCAACCGTTAGGAGAACAGCAAAAATGATTCCTACAAAAGCAACTTTTATTGTAATCAAAAGTTTTGATGATTGAAATTTATTAGGATTGATTTCATTGCCCATTGTGTTTTCTCCTTAAAATTGTGTATACAAAAACGGATTATTTGTAGCATTCACCAGCATAATGCTGGCAAATATCAATATGAATATGGCCCATAATGCAGAGATAAAGTAGGTGATTGCACTGGTTGCAAGCCTATGTTCCATCTTCTTTCGTATAAAAGAAGAAAAAGGAAAAGTACAAAGCAAAGCAAGTACTACCAAAAACATATTATTCATCATATAGAACGATGAATATTCATTCAGAAAACCGTTTCCTGCGAATCCAAATAAACACTTTAAAAATGTTCCCAAGCGTTCCATATCAGTAAAATAAAAAATACCAAAACCAATTAAAATTACAAATTTTGTATAAATATGACGAATCACAAGAGGAATTTTCTTAATCTTTTTCTTGCCGATTTTTGTTTCAATGAAAATAAACAAACCAAAATATAAGCCCCATATAATATAATTCCAGGAAGCGCCGTGCCAAAGCCCTGTACAGAACCAAACTAAAAACAACCCGCCAAACTGTCGAATTCTGCCAAAAATAGGAACATATAAAAGATAATCTCTAAAAAAAGAACCTAAAGAAATATGCCACCGCTGCCAAAATTCAGATATCGTGGTACAGATAAATGGATAGCGGAAGTTCTCCTCAAAATGAAAACCAAACAATCTGCCAATCCCAATTGCCATATCTGAATATCCAGAAAAATCAAAATAAACGTACATTGTATAAACGAGAAGCGCAAACCAGGCCTCCGACACTGCTAAATTTCCAATGGAACCAATCCAATAATACTCAACAATTTCGTGAAGTGTATCCGCTAAAACAACTTTCTTTCCAAGACCGATACAAAAGCGAAGAAAACCTTGATACAAATCATCCAAACATACCTTGCGATCATGAAGAGATTGTCCAATTGTGCTATATCGAACAATTGGGCCTGCCACCGTACATGGAAATAAAGAAACAAATAAAAGAAAGGACGAATAGGATCGCTCCACCTGGATTTTTCCCCAATATACATCTAACAAATAAGAAATCACTCTAAAAGTAAAAAAGCTAAGTCCTAAAGGCAATGCAAAGGAAGGGATTGGAAAAGAAAAGGAATAAAAATGGTGAAATGTATTCAAAAAAAATCCCAAATACTTATAGAAAAACAGCAAACCAATATTGATAAGCAGACCAAAGCTTAAGAAAACTTTACCAAGCTTGTTACTGCAATGAAAATCAATGCATTTACCCAGTAAGAAATTCACTGCGCTGTAAACCACCAATAACAAAAGCATGGCTGGATTTCCCCATGCATAAAAAACAAGAGAAAACAGAATTAGAATCCCATTCTTCCAATGAATATTCGGAATAATATAGTATAGTATCAGCACAACGGGGAGAAAAGCATACAGAAAAAATAAATCTGCAAAATTCATAAACCCACATCCTTACTTGTCAATCTAAAATCAAAACCTTCTCACGCCGCGCCATTCCGTAAGTAAATTCTTTCGATGTTCCGAATGGAACAAATGGTGAAACCATCGTGCCACCCAAGTAAACGGAAGTAAAAATGGGGCTTTGTGCAATATTTTATATAGTGTACACATCGAAGTATAATTTGGAAAGAGTCTAAAAACTATATATTTCCATCGGCCCATCTTCGTAATTTGTTTGTTAATTCTCCAATTTGTCCCTCCATAAGCGCCTCCGG
>JAZRHX010000107.1:0-1388 GCA_045644985.1 Clostridia bacterium
AATCATTCCCGGCACGGTCAAGGGGAAGATAACTTTGCGGAAGACCACCAAGTTATTACCGCCTAAATCCTGCGCAGCTTCCACCAAACGATGATCAATCTTCATCATGGAGGTATAAATGGGCAAAATCAAGAACGGCAAGAAGTTGTATACCATACCAATAATAATGGCGGCATCGGTGCCTTTAAGCATGCCGTTTCCAAATCCCAACGTACGAAATGCTTCTGTCAAAATCCCGTCCTCGTCAATTAAAGACATTAACGCGTAGGTCCTAATTAAGAAGTTCATCCACATGGGCAAGAGTAACAACACAGACATGAAATTTCGTCTGCGTTCGGGAAGCTTTGCCAGAATGTAGGCTAAAGGATAGCCGATTAGCAGGCAAACTGCAGTACTGATAACCGCATAATGGATGGAACGAAGCGTGGCGTTAATATAATCCACATTGGCGATAACGTCCATCAAATGTTGGGTAGTAAAATGGATGCCATCCGGGGTGATTTCAAATACCGCGTAGAAGAAAATCATTAAAAGTGGTACTACGGTAAATAAAATCAACCAAATATACAGAGGAATATTGCGCAGAATCTTAGTAATTTTGGTCATGGATTTCTGCTACCTCCTCCCGCTTACGGATTTTGATCTTCTCAACCGGAATCTTTAAAGAAACCTTCTGACCTACTTTTACCTTTTTGTAGGTGTGGACCAAGAGAAGTAAATCGTCGCATTTTACCTGAATCTCGTAGTCGTCGCCTTTGTAGCGGAAGGTCTCTACTTCACCGGTGATCACATTCTCTTCATCGTCTTCTACTACGGCATCCAGTACTTCGATATCTTGAGGAAGAATGTACACGTTTACGGTCTCCTCGTCCCCAAATTCGGATGCATTGGCGTTTTGCGGTGTGTAATTTAAATTGATCTTGCCGATATCTACTTGGTTGTCTTCTAAAATCCAGCCGGTTAGAATATTGTAAGGAATCTTCATGATTTGAATATCAAAAGGTGCAATGTTCATGCCAACGTACGTATCCGGTGCCGTCATTTGGGTGCTGTGCACTTTCCAATTAAAGCCGTCGGACTCTACAATCATCTCGTAGTGAACGCCCTTAAACAAAGCGCTCTTTACAGTCCCTTTCAGCATACCGTCATCCGGCGATACAATCTTAATATCTTCGGGGCGAATGACGATATCTACGTCTTCGTCTTTCTCAAAGCCTTTATCGGCACATTCAAACGTACGGCCGGCAAATTCACACAAATAGTCTTTCAGCATCACACCGGAGAGGATGTTGCTTTCTCCAATGAACTGAGCGACAAATGCATTCACCGGCTCGTTGTAAATATCCGTGGGAACGCCGATTTGCTGAATAACGCCTTGGTTCATAACC
>JAZRHX010000108.1:0-1862 GCA_045644985.1 Clostridia bacterium
CCTATTAACTATATATGCTCGCATTAAAAATACTGCAAGGTATAAGATACTCTTTTTTTGCGACGCTGTCAATAAATTTTTTGGCGAAAACCCGCAAGGAGCTTGACTTTTCATATACCTCGTGATACGATGTATAACGTAACGGGAGGTATGCTATGGATATTCAGTTAAAACGCGGCCTTTTGGACGTATGTGTGCTGGCGGCCATTAAGAATGAAGATTCTTACGGCTACAAGATTATTAAAGACATGCAACCGTATATGGAGCTGTCAGAATCTACATTGTACACCATTTTAAAACGGTTAGAAACGGCAGATATGCTTACGGTACGCACCACGGAACACGGAGGACGGCTTCGAAAGTATTATCATATTACGGAAGCGGGTCTTGCACGCATCCAAGAATTTAAAGCAGAATGGCAGGAGATGCTGACCATTTATCAATTTGTAACCAAGGAGGATGCATCCCATGACTAAGATACAGTTTTTGTTGGCACTGGGTGAGCGGTTATCAAGTTTGCCCAAAGAGGAGATGGAGGAACGTTTGCGGTTCTACAGCGAAATGATTGAAGACCGCATAGAAGAAGGTCTTTCGGAAGAGGAAGCGGTGGCGGCTGTAGGTTCTGTGGAAGAAATAGGGGCGCAAATCGGGGCAGATACGCCTTCTCCCAAAACGGAGAAGGTGCAAAAATCCCAAAAACATAAAATGCCCACTTGGGCCATCGTTCTATTAATCGTAGGTTCTCCCATTTGGTTATCTTTGCTGATTGCGGTCCTGGCAGTTGCCCTTTCCCTTTATGCGGCGCTGTGGTCTGTTATTCTCGCTTTGTGGTCCGTCTTCGCAGCCCTTGCCGTCAGCGGATTCAGCGTTACTTTGGGAGGCATCGGTTTTCTTTGCATGGGCAAGGAAATTGCCGGTCTGGCTATGATTGGCGCCGGCTTGGTTCTCTCGGGATTGTCTATTTTCTTCTTCTTTGGGTGCAAGGCGGCCACGAAAGGCGCCGTGTGGCTTACTAAGGTATGGACACGGATTAGAAAGGAGGAAGTGTAATGCGTAAAGGAACGATTGTTGCACTTATAATTGCGGCTTCTTTGGTGGTGCTGGGGGGAGTGATTTTTACCGGCACCATGAGTCGGGTAAAATGGGATTTTACCAAACTGTCGACCCATAAATCCGAAACCAACGAATATACCCTTTCGGAATCCTACCAAAATATATCGATTCAAACCGAAACGGCAGATGTGGTGATTCGGCTTTCTGAAACGGGTGAAACCAAAGTGGTTTGTAAAGAGCAGGAACGTTTGAAACATTCCGTGACCGTGGAAGACGGCACGTTAATGATTCGGCTTACAGATACTCGGGAGTGGACGGATTACGTCTTGAATTTTGCTTTTACTAAAGTGACGGTTTACGTGCCGGAAACACAACTGAAAGATATTACGGTGAAGAATTCCACGGGCAACGTCACTTTGCAGAATATGGTGGTTGACGGGAAAATTTCCGTGAAGAACAGTACCGGTAACGTGAAATTCAAAGACTGTGATGCAACGTCGGTTCTCGTGAAAAACAGCACCGGCAATATTACGGGCAGTTTCCTTACGGAGAAACAGTTTGTGGCAAAGTCCGACACGGGGGATGTGAAAGTGCCAAAAGGCACAAAAGGCGGACGGTGTGAACTTACCACCGACACAGGAAATATTCGCTTTACGATTGGATAATTTCCATTGAAATCTTTCTGAAAATATGCTACAATTTTCACAGCTTGTACAAAAGAGAAAGTAGAATATTTTTGGGAGGGTCCATATGGAGAAGAAGTTGATCTATGACATTGAGGACAGACCTAAGTTTGGGCAAATGTTAAT
>JAZRHX010000109.1:0-3094 GCA_045644985.1 Clostridia bacterium
CAATTCGTCGTGGACTTGTAAAATCAGTTTCGACTGAAAGCCCCCTGCCGTCAATGCCTGTTCTGTTCGTACCATAGCCAGTTTAATAATATCCGCCGCCGTACCTTGAATAGGCATATTCATAGCCACCCGCTCTCCAAATTGACGGGTCATGTACTTCGCCGCGTGAAGTTCCGGAAGTAAACGCCGGCGCCCCAGCAAAGTTTCCGCGTAGCCGGTCTCTTTAGCGCGATTCACCATTTCTTCCATAAAGGCGTGGATGCCCGGGTATTGGGTAAAATAACTTTCAATATACCGCTTCGCTTCAAATCGGCTGATACCCAAATCCCGACTTAAACCGAATTCGCTGATGCCGTATACAATACCAAAGTTTACCGCTTTTGCACCGGCACGCATTTGAGGGGTAACCATTTCTACGGGCACACCGTTCACTTGGGCGGCTGTGATGGTGTGAATATCCGCATCCGCTTTGAAGGCCTGAATCATAGCTTCATCCCCTGCCATAGAAGCAAGTACCCGAAGTTCAATTTGAGAATAGTCTGCATCAATGAGCACGTGGTCCGGACTGCTGGGCACAAAGGCTTTTCGAATCTTCCGCCCTAAACTGCTTCGAATAGGAATATTCTGTAAATTAGGCTCGGAAGAACTTAATCGACCCGTTGCCGTTACGGTTTGGTGGAAGGTGGAATATACGCGACCGGAGGCCTCGTCAATCACGTGGAGCAAACCGTCAATATAGGTAGATTTCAACTTCACGTTCTGCCGGTATTCCAAAATAGCCGGAATAATTTCGTGTGCATCAATGAGTTTCTCCAGCACGTCTGCATCCGTAGAATAACCCGTTTTTGTTTTCTTGCTGCCTTGAAGACCTAATTTTTCAAACAGAATCGTACCTAATTGACGGGTAGAATTAATATTAAAAGGCTCCCCGGCCAAGGCATAAATCTGTTGCGTCAGTTCTTGAATGCGGGCTTCTAACTGGCGACCTTCTTCTTCCAAAATACTGCGATCTACTTTGAAGCCGCGGCTTTCCATCTTGGCAAGCACAGAAATCAAAGGGAGTTCAATCCTGCTGTACAAATCCCATTGACCTTCTTGTTCTAATCGCATTTTACCGGACACCCAAGCCTCCCGAATGCCAAACACATTAGGAAGCAGGCTTTTTCCCGTTAAGAATCGCAGTACCTGTCCTAAATCGTCGCTCTTGCGCGTAGAATCCAACAAATAGGAAGCCACGGACAAATCCCCAGCTACGCCCTGTACCTCAATGCCAAGAGACAGGCACCAACGAAGAAAGGGCTTTGCTTGGAAGAATACTTTCTCCACGGTAGCATCTTCTAAAATTACCTGTAAGTTCCGTGCTGTTGGGGCGGCATCTTCCGAAGACACACGCAGTCTTTCGCCGGAATCCCCACGCACCAGGTCAAAGGCCATATCGCTACCGGCTTGTACCAAACAATATACCGTTCCGGGCGTGGTCATAAAAGTGTCGGCGTCTATTTCGGGAATATCTTGGGATACGGTATCCCCTTGCTCCATAAAAGAGAACAAAGACATAGGCCCGTCCTCTTCTTGAGTAGGTACAATCACAGGGGCTACGTCCCCGCATAATTTCTTCTTAAAAGTCTTAAATTCCAACCGATCCAACAAGCGGGCCAAGTCCAAACTGCACGCCTCTTTCAAACGCACAATCTCCCAGTTCAGTTCCACGGGCGCCGTGGTGCAAATCTCGCCTAACATACGGCTTAAATACGCACTGTCTTTATGTTCGATAAGTTTCGCGTTCAAAGCAGGTTTGGAAATTTCTTCTATATGTTCATACACCCCATCTAAACTACCGTATTGGGTAATGAGCGATAGGGCTGTCTTCTCCCCTACACCGGGCACACCGGGAATATTATCGGAAGTATCACCCATTAAAGCCTTTACGTCAATCATGGCTTTCGGAGAAACGCCGTATCGCTCCATCAATGCCGGAATATCATATAAGTTTCCTGTATTCTGTCCCGGTTTGCTGGTGAGCAGCATCACTTGGGTGCGTTCTGAAATCAGTTGCAAAGAGTCTCGGTCTCCGGTTAAGATGACTGTGCGCACATTGTCCCGAGTTTCTTCTGCCATACGGGCGCACGTACCCAGTAAATCGTCGGCTTCGTAGCCGGGGAGTTCTAACCGAGGAATGCCCATGGCATCTAACAGTTCTTTCAGTACCGGCATTTGCATAGCCAGTTCCTCCGGCATAGACTTTCTGGTGCCTTTGTACGCCGCATAGGCGTTGTGCCGGAAGGTAGGGGCTTTCAGGTCGAAGGCCACCGCTACGTAAGTGGGATTCAAGGCTTCCTTATGTTTCAAATAGATATTTAAGAAACCGAACAATGCACCGGTATAGAGTCCCTCTGCATTCTTCATAAAGCTTGCTTGTGTACCGTAAAATGCCCGGTTAATTAAACTGTTTCCGTCAATTACAAGAAAGGTTTCCATAGCCCTGTCCCCTTATGGTTGAATTCATTTTATTATGCCATAGCAGCGTAGGAAAGTCAATTTTTGCAACCCATTTATAGCTTAACATATCGCTGATTTCTGCTATTGGGTTTATTAGGCAAGGTCATTCTAATAAGACCATTTTCCATAGCGGGATCTAAATAGTGCTTACGGAGTGTTTCTTTAGATTTAAGCCCTAATAAATCCAAAATGGTATTTGCAGTATACGGGGTATCATATTCCATCACCGAAAGCAATTTCTTCACATATTCAGAAAGATTATCAGCAGAAGAACCGGCCGTATTTAGCAAGTCATCTAATACTGCACAAATCCGCGCGAGCATAAATTCAATAAACGCGGTGCTTGCACCATCGGTATGACACGTTGCAATTGCTTGATAGTACCCATCCTGAAATTTCTCGATTTGACTTTCAAGGGGAATAAATTCAAATATCGGTTTCCACGCTGTTAAGATAGCAGTATGCCAAAGCCTCGCCATTCTGCCATTACCGTCTGCAAAGGGATGGATAAAAACAAATTCGTAATGAAATACAGCCGCAAGAATTAACGGATGTACTTGATTGTCAGAACACTTCATCCAATGAAACAAATCTT
>JAZRHX010000110.1:0-1994 GCA_045644985.1 Clostridia bacterium
CGTTACCGGGAGAATTGCTGGTAACCATGTTCATTCTCAGAGCATCGCAGCCGAACTTATCGATCATCTCCAGCGGGTCGATACCGTTGCCCAGAGATTTGGACATCTTGCGGCCCTTGCCGTCGCGAACCAGACCGTGGATCAGAACGGTATGGAAGGGTGTTTTCTTCATCTGCTCACAGCCGGAGAAAATCATTCTGGCAACCCAGAAGAAGATGATATCATAACCGGTTACCAATACGTCTGTAGGATAGAAGTACGCAAGGTCATCTGTCTTGTCCGGCCATCCCAAGGTGGAGAAGGGCCACAAAGCGGAGCTGAACCAGGTATCCAGCGTATCCGGCTCTTGTGTCAGTTTCTGACAGCCGCATTTCTCACAGGCATCCGGCGCTTCTTTCGAAACCGTAATATGACCGCATTCTGCGCAGTAGTACGCAGGAATCCGGTGTCCCCACCAAAGCTGACGAGAAATACACCAGTCTTGAATGTTCTCCATCCAGTTGTAATAAGTCTTAGAGAAACGCTCCGGCACGAACTGAATCTTGCCGCTGCGAACAGCTTCAATAGCAGGTTCTGCCAAAGGCTTCATCTTCACGTACCACTGATTGGAAACAAAGGGCTCTACTACAGTGCCACAGCGCTGACAATGGCCCACGTTGTGCTTGTACGGCTCTACCTTAACCAACAAGCCTGCTTCTTCCAAATCTTTTACAATAGCCTTTCTGGCTTCATAGCGGTCCATACCCTGGTACTTGCCGCCGTTCTCATTGATAAAGCCACGGTCGTCCATAATACGAATCACAGGCAGATTATGGCGCTTACCTACTTCAAAGTCGTTAGGGTCGTGGGCAGGGGTAATCTTCACCGCACCGGTACCAAAGCCAAGCTCTACGTAATCGTCTGCAATTACGGGAATTTCTTTGTTCACAAGGGGCAGAATCAGCATCTTGCCAATGAGATTCTTGTATTTCTCATCTTCCGGATTCACTGCTACGGCTGTATCGCCCAAAAGGGTTTCGGGACGAGTGGTGGCAATGGTCAAATAACCGCTTCCGTCTGCATACGGATAACGAATATGCCAGAAGAATCCATCGTCTTCTTTGTACTCGATTTCAATATCAGAAATAGAAGTATTACAATGGGGACACCAGTTGGTAATACGCTCCCCTTTGTAAATCAAGCCCTTCTTGTAAAGTCTGGTAAATACTTCCAATACAGCGGCAGAAAGACCTTCGTCCATGGTAAAACGTTCTCTGGACCAGTCACAAGAAGCACCAAGCGAGCGAAGCTGCTGTACAATACGTCCGCCGTACTGCTCTTTCCAAGCCCAAGCACGCTTCAAGAACTCTTCACGGCCGATTTCCTCTTTGGTAAGACCTTCTTTCGCCAAAGCGTCCACAATCTTCGCTTCTGTTGCAATACTTGCGTGGTCTGTTCCGGGAAGCCACAAAGCGGCATACCCCTGCATCCGTTTAAAACGAATGAGGATGTCCTGCAAGGTGTTATCCAAAGCATGTCCCATGTGGAGCTGTCCCGTAATGTTCGGGGGCGGAATCACGATGGTAAAAGGCTTCTTAGACGGATCCGCAACGCCTTTAAAATATCCTTTATCTTCCCAATTCTTGTAAATTCTTGTTTCAACGCCGGAAGGTTCATAAACCTTAGCCATATTCTCGCCTTTCTTCATAATCCGGGCAAGCCTCCTTAAGTTATCTATTTTATCCCATATATGATACAACTTTTTCGGGCAAAATGCAAGAAAGTGTTCACAATAAAAAAGGCGGGTACAAACCAGTCTTTTTACACGATCTGTACCCGCAATATTTTACAAAATTACTCCCCTAACCGTTTCGCCGCCGCCAGAATTCCGCTGATGGTCTTGGCATCTTGGAACTCCCCACGAAGCACCATCTCCAATGCTTCTGCAAAAGGCATCCGCACAATATGCAGGAATTCCCCTTCATCCCTGTGTGGATGGTAAGCGGTAAGCCCTT
>JAZRHX010000111.1:0-1888 GCA_045644985.1 Clostridia bacterium
GACCAAAGACAGCGCTTGAAAAGTGTAGAAAGAAATACCTATAGGCAGTCTTACCGGAAGACCCGCGTATTTAAAGAGAAACAGCATGCCGATATTAAACACCACGGCTGCTGCCACCGGAAGACGGTCTGCTTTCTTCTGCAAAAGGCAGACAAAGCCATAATTCACAAGAATCGACGCCACCATCAAAAGGACATAACGAGGCTCACCGTAGGCATAGAAGAAAAGGCTCGCCAAAATCAACAGTCCGTTTTGAAGGACCGGAAGGCGCACAGTATGATATAAAATAAAGACAACAGGCAGGAATATAAATAAAAATTTCGGGGCGCTGAATACCATCAAAAAGCCTCCTTATCGTATTGCCTATGGGGTTTATTGTAACAGTAAAATGCATATTTTACAAGGTTTTGGAATTATGTTATACTGCTTGACATAGATTTGTTTGATGAGGTGTATCTATGATTTTTCCAAAAGGATCCCATATTCATTTTATCGGCATCGGCGGCTCCAGCATGAGCGGTCTTGCATTACTTGCACTCCATGCAGGTTACCGGGTTTCCGGCTCCGATCAAGCGCAAAACGCTACATTACTTACGTTATCCGCTAAAGGTGCCGAAATTCAGATTGGGCAATCCCCCGAGAACATCACCTCGGATATCGATCTGGTAATTTATACCGTTGCAATTTCTCAAGATAATCCGGAATTGGTTGCGGCCCAAAAGGCTGGTATTCCAATTATGGAAAGAGGTAAATATTTAGGACTTCTTTGTAAAGAGTTCCCTTATGTGATTGCAGTCTCCGGTACCCACGGCAAAACGACTACTACAGCCATGATTGGCAGTATTATGTTGGCTGCACAGAAAGATCCTGCCATTCACTTGGGAGGAAATTTCCCTTTAATCGGTGGCAGCGTTCGCCCCGCTTCCGAAGATTTCTTTGTAACGGAAGCGTGTGAATACCATGCGCATATGTTAGAACTTTCTCCCTATGCCGCTGTGCTTTTGAATGTGGAGGCAGAACATTTGGATTTTTACAAAGATTTAGAGGATATTAAAGCTGCTTTTGTGAAATTTGTTCAGCTGTGTCCTTCTGATGGCTTTGCAGTTGCTTGCAAAGAGGACGCCAACGCTTACACAGTTTTAAAGCAGGCGTCTTGCAGAAAGATTACATACGCATTTCGGGATTCCGGTTTAACGGCTGATTACGAAGCGGATTCCTTGGAAGAAAGTCCGGAAGGCGTTTCATTTACGTGGTACGGTCCGGACAATGCTGAGGGTCATACGGCTAAGTTATCGGTCCCCGGCAGACATAACGTTTTGAATGCGTTAGCCGCTATTTGTGTGTGCCATACGCTAGGATGCAGTCCGGAAGAGATTCGGAAGGGTCTTGCTTTGTTTACCGGTACCGGCAGACGGTTTGAGAAAGTTGGTTTTGTACGGGGAGCCGCTTTGATTGACGACTATGCCCATCACCCTACAGAGATTCAAGCCACGTTAGCCGCTGCCCGCAAGACAGTAGAGAAAGGCGGACGAGTACTGGCCATTTTCCAAGCCCATACATACTCCAGAGCATTGGCTTTCAAAGAGGATTTTGCCCATGTACTGAAGTTAGCAGATCAAGTTTTTGTGGCAGATATCTACGCCGCGCGGGAGCCCAACCCGGGAACAATTTCCGGAGCTTCCATGGCAACAGATTTTTGCGCAGCAGGTCTAAACGCTTCCTACGGAGAAAGCTTCCAAGCCATTGCAACGGCCGTTTCCCGAGAATTAAAAGCAGGAGATTTGATCATTTCATTAGGCGCCGGGGACGTAAACCAGATTTTACATATGATTCAGTAAATTGGGGACTGGTAGTGCGCGTTTGGAGGGATATATGTTTCTGCCCCCCT